>JAFRGW010000162.1 GCA_017433615.1 Eubacterium sp. | reverse complement strand
TTGTCTGATGCTGATCATCATAACCGATATCCCTGTATAACGCAATAGCCACGCAGCCGAGGACTGTTAACAGGCGAATTCTCTTTCCCTCCGTCCGAAAATGCAACCCGTTTTTCTCAGCCATTTCCGTGAATAAATTCCTACCGGATTTTCATCTTTTCCGATTTGGGTCTGCAATGGTATACTGGAATATATGGATGCTCGAAAGGAGATTGCCGGATGGACAAACTGCCTGACAACATTTCCGCCTGTATTTTCGATCTGGACGGCGTGATTTTTGATTCGGAGCGGGCCGTGTTTAACGAATGGAAACTGATTTCTGAGAAGTACGGTTTCCCTGATCTGGAGATTCCTTATATGAAATGCATCGGCGTGAACGCACCAACCTGCAGACAGATCTTCCTGGATTATTACGGTGAAGATTTCCCGTATGACGAATATTGTGATGAGCGTCGGCAGAACTTCCAGAAGAAATATAGCCATGGCAAGCTTCCCCTGAAGCCGGGTGTAAAGGAACTGCTGGAAAGTCTGAAACAAAAAAGCCTCAGAATTGCGATAGCTTCCTCTACCCGCACACAGACAGTACGGGAAGAGATCCGGGATGCGAATCTGTTGAGTTTCTTTGATAAGATTGTCGGCGGTGACATGGTGGAGCGAAGCAAACCTGCGCCGGATATCTTCCTGAAAGCAGCAGAGGTACTGGAAGCGTCACCGGAAAGCTGCTGTGTGATCGAGGATTCATACAACGGAATTCTCGCGGCTGAAGCTGCCGGGATGTTTCCGGTGATGATTCCGGATATGCTGCCGCCGGATCATCTCATGCATGAGAAGGCCGGATTGATTCTGGACAGCCTGACCGAGCTGAACAAACTGCTGAACAAGTAATAAGCATAGGAATCAGACACGCCTGCGATCGTGGTTCTCATATGGCCATCTTATCCGTCAGTTTGAAATGCAAGAAACATCCATTCGTTCCGGTTTCATTCCGGCTTCCCTCATATTCTGTCTGAGCCGCTTATTCTTCTATTCTCTTAAACAGTCGCGCACTCTGGCATTGAAGGCACTGTATCCGTTTTCAAATTCCCTGCCTGCATCAGATGCTGCAATTTCAGAGGCTGTTAAATCGCCTTTTCCGTCATAGCGATAGAAACGTCCGCTGTCAGTGATAAACTCCAGAATGCAGTAATCTTCATCCTCGACACCCTTTGGATAGTATTTCTCATCACCTTCGTTCCAAAGGAGTTCCTTATATTCTCTTTCAAAATGGATCACGGCGTTTCCGAACAGGCAAAATCCTTCAAAAGCCGCATCATCCGAGAAATACAGACAGGCATTTCCATTTTTCAGCAGACTTTGCACATGAGCCGAACTTGTATTTGTCGAGATTAAATGTCTGCCTAATCCCTTATGCCATACACAGAAAACCCTGCGAACATTCTGCCTGCCCCTCTCATCGGTATATCCGATGGTTGCAAACAGGGAATGGTTAACAAGATTCATGATTTCGTCTTTTGTCATGGTTCTCCCCCTTCAATATTGCACATGATGCGGCCGGTATCATAGTATATCGGGGACACCGTCCCATTGAGAACCTTTTATCAGAAAGGTTCAGCTCGCTGTTTTCATTTTCTCCCTGCGAAAGCAGCCGCTTCTCCGATCCAGGCAAGCAGCTCATCATCGATCTCTTCGCTGGTTCCGATCATGACATGATGTGTCCATCGGTTGGGATAGGGCTCGGCAGCCGCATCAATCCGGGCGGATTCAATTCTCCGCGGCAGTCCGAACGTGATTGTCAGGAATGGGTCCGGCCGACCCTTGGCTTTCCGAACCGGTGCAAATGAGACAGCCGCAAACATATGTTTACTGAAAAAAGATATCTGGGTTTTCTTCACTTCGATCCGTACATCCGGGATCCCGGCAAGCACGTTTTCCCGAAACACTTCATACATCGGCAGGACCATCGGTTTTCTGTCAAAGAAAAACAGCTCATCACTGGAAATCGTTTCCCGACATGCCTCTTCCCTCATTTACCTTTTCTCCTCCGGCGGTTGCTGTTCGTTCTGTCCGAAAATCCCCATCATTCGCGATCCGCAGAACAATCGCCGGTTGTCCGCAGCGACAGATTCAGCGCTCCCGGCGGAAAGCTGCAGCATGAGCATCAGGACAAAGGCTGGCATTCCCGCATAGATTCTCATTTTTCCCTGCTCACTTCCATTTTCCCGGTATCCTCAGGCCAGTGAAATTCCTTGCTCCGGGTTCCGAAACACCCGTTCATCGTCCTGGAAGGAAAGAGACAAGTCGTCACCGATCCTCATCCAAAGACCGGAATGGCATACCCGGTGGTCTTCAGCGCTTCCTCATCCAGCCCGTTTTCATCACATACCAGCCGGCCGTTGATAAATACTTTTTCGATGCCGAAGGATTTCCCTGTATCCGGCGTTCCGTTCCG
>JAFRGW010000161.1 GCA_017433615.1 Eubacterium sp. | reverse complement strand
GCCTGTGTCATATTCCTGGCGCCGTGTATCGGTCTGATGGAGAAAATTGTCTGCCGGATCTTCCCGGATGCACCGGAGACCCTCGCAGAGCAGGCGGATATGGACCGGCTGGAGGACCGTTTTCTTGCACATCCGTCACTTTCCATCCTGCAGAGCCGGATGGTAATTGAGTCCATGGCTGCCAAGGCAGAAGAGAGCGTTCAGGATGCAGTGGCAGTCCGGAGAGAATACAGCAAGGAAGAGGTTCAGAAAGTATTTGATCTGGAGGGACTTCTTGACCGGTACGAGGACAAACTTGGTACCTACCTCGCAAAAGTAACGGCGAAAGGCCTTACCCGCCGCCAGTCTGTTGAAGTCAGTAAATATCTGCGTGTACTCTCGGATTTTGAGAGGATTTCAGACCATGCGAGAAATATCGGTGAGGCAGTCGAAGAGATCGAGGGCAAGAAGATTCAGTTTACTGAAAAAGCTCAGAATGAGCTCTGTATACTGGAAGATGCTGTGAATGAAATCACGCGTGTCACGATGAAGGCTTTCATTGAGAATGATATTCAGGAAGCAAAGAAAGTTGATCCGCTGGAAGAAGTGATCGATTTCCTCTGTGACGAGCTGAAGGCACGCCACATTTCACGCGTCAGCACAGGCGAGTGTACCCTGGAGACAGGATTTGTATTTAATGATCTTCTGACGGACTACGAGCGAATTGCAGATCACTGCAGCAATGTAGCAGTCGATATCATGGAGACCGGTAAAGAGATCAAGAGTCACGAATATCATCAGATTGCAGAATCCAGAAGGGACGAAGAATATCTGAAACAGCTGGATGCGTATAACGCACGCTTTGCCATATGATGATACCAGCGAAAAAAGCCAGAGCCCCGCAAGTATACTTGCGATGGGCTCTGACCTTTTTTCGCGCCCCGACATGAGGACGAGCCTGCAAAGCAGGCGGAAAGTCCGAATGCCTGTCAGCATCGCGGAAGCTGCAGAAGCAGCAGAGCGATGCGTGGACTTATATGGTAATCGAAGTCTGTCATTTCCCCCAGATTGCCTTGACAGATTCCATCCGCGCAGACATTCCTGTCAGCAGTGCATCCGCGACAGTCAGTGCAGTCATACATTCCACAACAACGACCGCGCGCGGCACAATGACAGGGTCATGACGCCCGGTGATTTCCAGTCCGATGGAGCGGCCGTCTCTTGTGACCGTTTTCTGCGGCTGTGAGATCGAAGGGGTCGGTTTCACGGCAGCGCGCACGATAATATCGCTCCCGTCGCTGATGCCGCCGAGAATGCCGCCCGCATGATTGGAAGTTTTTGTGATCCGGGGTTCATCCGTTTCCGATTCGCAGGGGGCAATGGCAAACGGATCATTGTTTTCTGAACCGGTGGAGGCTGCGGCGAGAAAACCGTCGCCGATTTCTACCGCTTTGACAGCGCCGATGGACATGACGGCTTTCGCGAGATTGGCGTCGAGCTTTTCAAAAACCGGATCCCCTGCGCCGGCCGGCATACCGCTGACAACACATTCAATGACGCCGCCGGCGGAATCATGATGCTCCATACATCCCTCGAGATAGGATGCGGCCATTTCGGCAGCCGATGCATCCGGCATACAGAGCGGATTGCGTGAGATCTCCGCAGAATCAAACGTTTCCGCAAAGACCGGCCCGATTGATTTCGTATAGGCGGTTACAGTGATTCCGAGTTCTGCCAGCAGCTTTGCAGCAATCGCACCGCCGGCTACCCGGCCGATGGTCTCACGGCCGGAAGAGCGTCCGCCGCCCCGGTGATCCCGGATTCCGTATTTCATATCATAGCCAAAATCAGCATGTCCCGGACGATACAGATCTTTCAGTTTGCTGTAATCCTTCGAATGCTGGTCATTGTTGCGCACCAGAATGGAAATCGGCGTACCTGTCGTCATCCCTTCATAAACACCGGACAGTATTTCCGCCTGATCCGCCTCGCTGCGCTGTGTCGTGTACCGGCTCTGTCCCGGTTTGCGCCGGTCCAGATATGCCTGAATATCTGCCTCCGTAAGCGGAAGTCCTGCCGGACATCCGTCGACAACAACACCAATTCCCGCACCGTGCGACTCTCCCCAGCTCGTCAGCTTCAAAATCGTTCCGATCGAAGAACCTGCCATAGTAAATCCCCTTTTAAAAACTGCATACTGAACATAAATTCAAATGTTAGTCTACCACAGCTTGTGCGCGCGTGCAAATCCGGCGGCAGCGCTGACGCTGTCCCACAGTTGACAAACAGAAAACAATCATTTTATAATCATCATTGCATAATTATGCACTACGGAGGATATTATGAATTTTCTGAAAAAAATGGAGCGGAAGTTCGGACGCTATGCAATACCGGATCTGACACGTTACATTATTCTGACCTATGTGATCGGCTATGCAATTTTCTTTCTCCAGCAGACGACGAAGGCACCGCTGATCGGATACCTGACGCTGGATCCCGGCCTGATCCTGAAAGGGCAGGTATGGCGCATCGTCAGCTGGGTCCTGATGCCGCCGTCATCTCTAAGCATCTGGACCATTATCATGCTGCTGCTGTATTATCAGCTCGGCACGGCACTGGAAGCGGCCTGGGGAGATTTTCTGTATAATTTTTATATCTTCTTTGGCCTGATTATGACCGTGATCGGCGCGTTTATCGCTTATGCACTGGTTCCCGGAACAGATTCACTGTTCAGCTATGCTACGGCGTCATCTTATCCGCTGATTACAACATACTACGTCAGTCTGTCGATTTTCCTCGGCTTTGCGATGACATTCCCGAATCAGCAGCTGCTGTTTATGTTTATCATTCCGATCAAAATCAAATATCTGGCAATCGTTGACGTTATTTACCTGATCTACAATATCTACGCAAGCGGCGTCAATCCGGCCATCACCATTATGATTGTCTGTTCACTTGCAAGCACCATCCTGTTCTTCCTGATGACACGGAATCTGAGCCGTTTCAATCCGAAAGAGCGGAAGCGGCAGCGTGACTGGAAAAAGGCAATGGGAGAAGGCGCAGGCAAACGCTTTACCTCCGGCTACAGAAAATACTACGAGGCATCGCATGACGGTGCAAGAGGAACGGGTACTGCAGGCGGACGCAATGCAGGCGGCGGCACGAAGATCATCGCGCGGCATAAATGTGCCATCTGCGGACGGACCGAGCTGGATGATCCTTCCCTCGAATTCCGTTTCTGCTCCCGCTGCAACGGAAACTACGAGTACTGTAACGATCACCTTTTCTCTCACAAACACGTAGAGTAAAAATAGTCAGCAACACCATAATTCAGCACAGAAAAGGCAGTAAAACTATGAGCAACACCAAAAAACCTTTTGTAACCAAAGCGCAGCTGGATGAGATCATCAAAACATATCCGACGCCGTTTCATCTTTATGATGAGAAAGGTATTCGTGAAAACGCGGCCAGAGTGAAAGAGGCGTTCTCCTGGAATCCCGGATTTCGTGAGTACTTTGCAGTAAAGGCAACGCCGAATCCATATCTGATGAGAATTCTCGGGGAATATGGCTGCGGCTGTGACTGTTCTTCTATGGCGGAACTGATGCTTTCTGAGGCAGCAGGATTTACAGGTGACGACATCATGTTCTCGTCGAACGTAACGCCGGCGGAAGAATATGTGAAAGCGGCAGAGATGAATGCGATCATCAATCTGGATGACATCACACATATTCCTTTCCTGGAGAAGACACTGGGCTATATTCCGAAGAAGATCAGCTGCCGGTTCAATCCGGGCGGCGTGTTCCAGATGAGCAACGGCATCATGGACAACCCCGGCGACTCCAAATACGGCATGACAGAAGAGCAGCTCTTCGAGGCATTCCGTACGCTGAAAGAGAAGGGGGCGGAAGAATTCGGAATTCATGCGTTCCTGGCCAGCAACACAGTCACCAATGAGTATTATCCGAAGCTTGCCGGCATTCTCTTTGAACTTGCTGTACGGCTGCAGAAGGAAACCGGCTGTCATATAACATTTATCAACCTTTCCGGCGGCGTCGGCATTCCGTACCGTCCGGAACAGGAGGGAAATGATATTCTCGCAATCGGAGCGGGTGTACACGAACAGTTTGATAAGATTCTCGTGCCTGCAGGCATGGGTGATGTCAGCCTCTGTACAGAGATGGGCCGTTTTATGATGGGACCGTATGGATGCCTCGTCACTACTGCGATTCACCAGAAGCACATCTATAAAGAGTACATCGGCTGTGATGCCTGCGCGGCAAATCTGATGCGTCCGGCGATGTACGGCGCATATCATCATATTACGGTTATGGGCAAGGAAGATGCACCATGTGACCACAAATATGATGTGACAGGATCCCTGTGTGAGAACAACGATAAGTTCGCAATTGACAGAATGCTGCCGGAGATTGAGAACGGCGATATTCTTGTGATTCATGATACCGGCGCACACGGTTCGGCGATGGGATATAACTACAACGGACGTCTGTGGTCTGCGGAACTGCTGCTCAAAGAGGATGGCGGCGTACAGCTGATCCGCCGGGCAGAGACACCGAAGGATTACTTCGCGACGCTGGACTTCTCACCGGAATACAAGAAGATGTTCGGATAACAGATGTCCGGATAAGAAAAACAGAACCTGCAGGAATTTATCAGTGAAATAAAATCCCCTCCGGTGCATGTGGTGCATCAGAGGGGATTTTGTGTGGTCATAAAAGCAAGCCGTATTAAATTATTTGATCAGGAAATCCAGTGTTCCGAGCCGATAGCCTTCTTTTTTCAGATTACTGATGACTTTTCCCAGTGCGTTTGCATTGGAGGAGGATACTGCGTGTGTCAGCGTAATCGCCCGGTCATGATGATTTGTTTTAAAATGGTTAATGACATAGGATGCACCCGGCTCCTGTGACGGTTCATAGTCCAGATAAGCAATGCTCCAGAAAATAGTCGTATAACCGAGTTTATCTGCGGCTGCCAGCATGTACTCACTGAAATTTCCCATCGGCGGACGCATGATTTTATCCATCGTATACCCGGTCTTTGTTTTCATCAGATTTTCAGTATACTGGAGTTCCTCGCGGATCCGGTCAAATGACTGTGGGCCCAGTGCCGGATGCGTCTTCGTATGGTTTCCGACGAGATGGCCTTCGCGTTTCATACGGCTGACAAGTCCCGGATTCTCAGCGATATAAGGAGCGGTGACAAAGAAGCAGGCTTTTACTTTCTTCTTCTTCAGAACATCCAGAATCTTTGAGGTCTGTCCATTTTCATATCCGCAGTCGAAGGTGAAGTAGATATATTTCTTATCGCGTTTTGGGGCGACGTAATAGGCATTGTATTTCGCCAGCCAGGATGCGCTCTTGAAAGCACTGGGTACCGTATGGGAAGAATTACGCACGAAGTACCATTCTGCGCTGGATCTGCTTCCGCCGGCATCCGTCCGGTGGAAGTTTACTGTTTCATAACTGATTTTCTTCTGGTCTTTTCCATTTGTTTTTTTCAGAAGGAACTTCTGTGTCTTCTTACCTTTATCGGTTGAGATGGTAAGTCTCACATACCGGTCAGGCGTGGAAGAGGCCAGTGTCAGTGCCTTTTTTGACTTCTGGTTGATAAAGGACAAAGTGCCGTCTGCATTTTCGCGGATGGACCACTTTTGTGATCTTTTTCCATTTGTCTTGTACTGGAAGACGGCCGAACCGTTCTTTTTGCCGGTGGCGGTCAGAACGTGTTTGGATCTGACATTCCGGATTACAAAGGAGCCGTCTGCCTGTTTCTCAAAGATAAATTTCTGACGTGTTTTTTTCTTCCAGGAAAGCAGCTGGACTTTGGCTTTCATTTTTCTGGAGCCGCCCATGATGTCCAGAGCGTAATCCGTGTTGGCGGCCGGCGAGATCCGGTAGATTCCATTGTCTGCAGGAAGTGTCTCTGCAGATGTTTTCCGGGCCGGCAGCAGTAAAAATACAGCGGCGATGATAAAGAGCGCTGCCGCAGGGAGAAGCATGTGAAGACGTTTCAGGAAATGATTGTAATGCCTCATGGTGTGTGCCTCCTTTTGTTTGATGTCTGAGCTGCTGGTTCACGTGATTTGCAGAAATTTAACGCAGATGGGGACGCCGAAGGCTCAATAGATCTTCAGCCCGTCTGAGTTGAAGTTCGCCGCATAGAATGATATAATCTGCGAAATACGGATGACTCGCAGATTACACAGAATAGAAGCTATATGAAAATAAGAATGCCGGCGGTGGGACTTGAACCCACACGTCCTTGCGGACAACAGATTTTGAGTCTGCCTCGTCTGCCAATTCCGACACGCCGGCCTGAACAGAATTAATTCTAACATGTGACGGAAATGAAAGCAAGCGAAACAGAGGAAGAAATCTGATGACAGACTGCAGCGGAAAACAGATGCCGCCATACGAGCCGGTACACCTTGATAATATCCGGATTGTCCTATGGGAGACGGGATCTTCCGGGAAAAAGACGCGGGAAAAGCCGGCCGAAGATATGCGTCTTCTGTATGCGCTGGGCAGAATCCTTGAGAGAGACGGCACGACAGGCGGAGACCAGATGGAAATGTCAGAAATGACAGACATAAAACAGAATACGTCTGAAACGGTGTTCCGGAAAGCCGGAGATCATTTAGAACCGTCAGAATGGATCTGTGAAAGAACAGAGCGGGGCAAACCGTATTTTGTGCATCATCCGGAGGTATGCTTCTCGCTTTCGGACAGTGAAGGCATGACTGCAGCAGCTTTTGCGGCGGAGCCGGTGGGGCTTGATATCCAGCTGCACAGAAGGCATGGGATTCAGAGACCGGAGAAAGAAGAAAACGAACGCCTGAGCCGGATGGCACGCCGCTTCTTCCATCCGGATGAGCGGGATTTCGTTCTGGCTTGTGAGGCGGGGATCCGGCAGCGATTCTATCGCGTCTGGACAGCCAAGGAAGCCTATGTCAAATACACCGGTCAGGGAATCGACGGGGAATTCACGAAGATTTCCGTGATCCCGGAACCGGAAACGGCATCAATCCCGGCGCAGCTGACCTGCCGGCAGCACATCAGGCAGTTCGTCACCTGGCAGGCGTGCGGATGCAGGTTTTATTACAGAGAACCCGAAGAAGGTCTGTCGCTGTGTCTGAGTACGCGAATGAAGACTACGGTAACGGTTGATTTTTGTTGAGGTCAGTGAATCAGTCCCCACATTATTTTAAGGTACGTGGAGCGCCAGGCGGCGTTTTTGAAACGAAAGCGATACGGTATACGATATGGAAAACCGGTTAAAAGTATTACAGGAAACAGAAACGGCTGTTCACGAGCGATTCATGCGGGAGGCAATTCGTCAGGCCCGTAAGGCTGAGGCACTGGAGGAAGTTCCGATCGGCTGCGTAATCGTCAAAGGCGGAAAGATTATCGCACGCGGTTATAACCGACGCAATACGGACCAGAACACACTGTCGCATGCAGAACTGAATGCCATCCGGAAGGCTTCCGGAAAGCTGGGAGACTGGCGTCTGGAAGGCTGTACAATGTATGTGACGCTGGAACCCTGTCAGATGTGTGCCGGCGCCCTCGTACAGGCAAGAATCGATGCGGTCGTGATCGGCGCAATGAACCCGAAGGCGGGCTGTGCCGGTTCCGTTATGAATCTGCTGCAGGCGGATGGATTTAATCATAAGGTTGTAACGCTGGAAGGCGTGCTGGGAGAGGAATGCAGCCGGATGATGAAGAATTTCTTCGCGCGGCTGCGGGCGAAGAAAGGAACCAGCGGGACGAAAATACAGATCTGAAAAAGCCGTACAACCATCGCTTGAATTATATAAGACAGCAAACTTTGGGTATTGAAAAGTTCCAGAAACTGTGTTATCTTCTTCTAACGATTGATTGTGAGTGCAGATGATATGCATCTGATAATAGGGAAACAGGTGAGAGTCCTGTGCTGTCCCGCAACTGTATTTGGAGGTTCTGTGATAAAACCACTGATCCACAGGATTGGGAAGGATTACAGAATGTGTGCCATAAGTCAGGAGACCTGCTCACAATTTGTTATGAATGGTTACGGATGATAACAGTTATAACAAATACCTGCAGTTGCTGCTTTTCTCGAACAGAAAAGCAGTATGTGTAATGCTTCTGTTTATAGAAAAACGTTTCCATGTAATAAGGCACATGGAGACGTTTTTTCAGTATAGCCGCAGTTTGCACAGAGGGTGATTAAGATGCTGAATTTGCAGCGCAGTCAGTCGGATGAGGTACAATGTTTGCACTAGAAAAGGAGAAAAACATGAAAAGACGAATCACAGCACTTCTGATGGCAGGCATTTTGGTGATGTCAGTCGCCGGATGCGGATCGACTGCATCGGATACAGCATCTTCTGCAGGTACGGCATCCAGTTCTGCTGCCGCATCTTCTGCCGCAGAAACTGCAGCAGAGAGCAGCGGGGATGCATCAGAGGGATCGACAGATACTGCAGAGACCGAAGAAGCAGATCAGGCAGAAAGTGAAGCGGCAGCCGGTGACGCAATGATCATTGGCGTGACTTATGTCGTTGATTCGATTGACCCGACAAACAGCGGGGATCCCTGGTCTTTGACAGCAGATGGTATTTCCGAAACACTTTTCAGACAGGACGCGGAGGGAAATCTTGTTTCGCATCTGGCAGAATCTGTCGTGCGTGATGATGAACTGAACTGGACCCTGACCCTGAAAGAAGGAATGAAGTTTTCAGACGGATCGGATGTGGATGCGCAGGCGGTAGCTGACTGTATCAATGACATTATGGCAAATAATGAGATGGCAACCGCATCTGCAGGTGTTATTACAGCAACAGCAGAGGGTGATACAACAGTAAAGCTTGCGACAGAACGTGAGACGTCCGTTATGCAGTCCGTACTCTGTGAGTGGACCAATGTTGTATATAAAACGGCAGAAGACGGCAGTTATGTATTTACAGGCCCGTATATGCTCAAAAATCTGGATCCGGGCGTATCAATGGAACTGACGCCGAATCCCTACTATGATGAAAATGCCGGCAGTCGTCCGGACGTAACTCTGATGTCCTTTGCAGATGGCGCAACCATGCAGACTGCTTTCGAAGCGGGCGAAATTGACATGGCATTTACCGTTACCCCCGAAACAGCAGAAACGCTGGAGGGGGAAGGTTTTACAGTCAAAAATATGGATGCAGGTTATCAGTACTTTGCAATTGTTAATATGCAAAAGGATTCTCTGGCAGATCTCAATGTCAGACGTGCTGTCAATGAAATCCTGAACCGCGAAGATATGATTACTGCACTGAAGGGCGGCCGTGTGGCAAATGGTTTCTTTGCACAGTATTATGACTTTGCAGGGGAAGTAGAAGAGAAGACAGACACAGAGGATGCAACAGCAGCACTGGAAGAAGCCGGTTATACCGATTCTGACGGCGACGGCTATGTAGACAAAGACGGCGAGAAGCTGAGCCTGAAACTGATCACATATGCTTCCAGACCGGATCTGACTATTCTGATGCAGCTTGCTGCAGACGAACTGGACGCAGCAGGAATTGAAGTGACGACAGAGATCGTTGATGGAATCGATGATGTCCTTGCTTCAGGTGAATTTGACATTGCTTTCTATGCACAGCACACAGCACCGACAGGTGAACCGGCCTATGCACTGAACCAGTTCTTCCGTACAGGAGAAGGCAAGAACAACAACGGCTACAGTAATACAGAGGTCGACAGTAAACTGGATCAGATGGGTACACTTGAGGCGGGTGAAGAGAGAAATACACTTGCGAAGGAGATTCAGGAAATTGTCGCAGAAGAACTTCCGGTAATCTATCTGATTGATCCGGAATGGCATATTGCCGTATCGGACCGACTTGCTGAGTATGAGCCATACTGTGGTGATTACTACGTTGTGAATGATCAGCTTGGATTGAACTGAACCTGTGTAATATGAATAAAACAGCAGCTTTTTTATTAAAGTGGACCGCAATTTTCCTCGCGGCATCCATCCTGATTTTCGGGCTGGTCCGGCTTATGCCGGTCAGCCCGGTGAATCAGTGGCTCAGTACCTTTGACCTGCCGCATACAGAGGAAAACATTGCGTATGTCACAAAAAAAATGGGACTTGACAAGCCGCTGATCATACAGTATTTCGACTGGATCCTGAATTTTCTGAAGGGAGACTGGGGTTATTCTCTGAAATCCCATCTTGATATCCGGGAACAGTTTGCGCAGAAACTGCCGTATTCGATTGCAATCGGTCTGACCGGCATCCTGGTATCCTCTGTGGTTTCTTTTTTTCTCGGATACCGCGCAGCACTCCATAACCGTGGAATCTGTGACAGAATCACGGCAGCAATTGCGATTCTGACGCAGTCAGTTCCATCATTTATCATTTCTATCGTCATTATTTATTTTTTCGGGGTCAAACTGAAGCTGGTGAAATTTTTTACTGGTCACGGTGCATATGCACTCATCACCGCAATTCTGATTACTGCATTTTACAGCACAGGACCGCTTGCACGGGTGGTGAAAAAATCCTTCCGGGAAGAGATGACCAAAAGCTACGTGCGGTTTTCTGTATCGCGTGGATTTTCCAGAGAGCATGTTCTGCTCCGGCATGCATCCAGATCAGTACTCTGCAGGCTGATTGCCACGGTGATTGCAAACTTTGCGACGGTGTTCGGCGGCAGTACCGTTCTGGAATTCGCATTCAGTATTCCGGGCATCAGCTTCTTTCTGGTCAGCAGTATGCAGAATGCCGACTATAATGTCCTGCAGACATACATTCTGGTTGTGATCATCTGGATGTTTTTTGTACATCTGATTCTGAATCTGGTTCTGCAGCTGCTCGATGTAAGGAGGCGGCCGGAATGACAAAACAGAAAAAAGCAGTTCTCGCTATCTTTGCAATATTTATTATATTTCTGCTCATTGCTCCGCGGCAGAATATTCTTCGTACGGATGTCCTGAATACCTTTGCAGGCTGTTCCGGAGAACACTGGCTGGGAACAGACAATCTGGGCAGAGATGTATACTCGCTGCTTGTTGAAGGCGGCCTTCGCACATTGTTTGTTGTTTTTCTGGCGACGGCAATTTCTTTTTTTACCGGTACCTTTCTGGGGATGGCTGCTGCATTCCGGGGCGGACTGGTCAGGAATCTGATCCAGTTTCTGGCAGACTTCACGCTTGTGATACCGACGTTTATCATGGCTATGGTATTTTCTGCACTGTTCGGATTCAGTCCGGTTATGGCAGGCGTCCTTTTTGGTATCGGAAACATGGGAGAATATGTCAATCAGGCATATGATCTCGCAAGTGCACTGAAGAAACAGGAGTTTATTGATGCGGAGACCGTGATCGGACTGGACAACGGGAAGATTATTATATTCCATGTTCTGCCGAATATTTACCGGCAGCTTTTTGTGTTTCTCGGAAACCGCGCCGGGAACGTGATCGTGCAGTATTCGGGGCTGGCATTTATCGGCCTGGGGACAGATGTCACCAATCCGGACTGGGGAACATTGCTATACCAGTACCGCGCTTATCTGACGACATATCCACGTCTTGTGATTTTTCCGGCACTTGCAGTTGCGATACTCATTGTTTTCTTCCATCTGATTTTTGATGATACAAGCGGCAGCGGGGAGGTGAAGACAATCTATGACTGATCAGAATCCGGTTGTACAGCTCTGTGAATTCAATCTGTGGATCAGAAAAGGATCTTCCAGGATTCAGGTTCTGAAGAATCTGAGTCTGTCAATCCATGCGGGCGAACGGTGGGGAATCGCCGGTGAATCAGGGGCAGGAAAAAGTATGACGATGTATTCCCTGCTCTCACTGCTGCCGGAAAAGAGTACAGAGGTGAGCGGCAAAATCCTTTACAGAAGCAGGGATGGCAGTATGGAGGAACTGCTGCAGATTCCTTATAAGAAACGGCACGCGTATTGTGCGAATCATGCAGCTGTTATTTTGCAGGATTCTATTAACGCCCTGAATCCATTTGAAAGAATCGAAAAGCAGTGGATTCCGACAGTGCGGCTGCATCATCCGGAGATGGAAGAATCAACAATCAGGGCACATCTTCTCGAACGTATGGAACGGTTTGGAATTGCAGGCGGTGAGGAGGTTCTGCGGAAATATCCGCATCAGCTTTCCGGCGGCATGAAACAGCGAATCGCAATTGCCATGGCGCTGGAATCAAATGCAGGGATTCTGATTGCAGATGAACCGACAACGTCGCTGGACACAGTAAACCAGCGAAAAATAATTTCATTTATCGATGAAATCTGCAGAACAGAGCACCTGACATTACTGTATATCAGCCATAACCTGGGAATTGTGCAGCATCTCTGCACACATGCTGCGATACTCAAAGACGGTGAAATCACCGGACAGGGGAAACTGGAAGATGTATTTTTTCGCACGGAATCGGGCTATACGGCGCAGCTGATCCGGGAAACAGAGAAACTCTATTCATCTGCAGGCAGGCAAAAGGATTTTAATTCGGCAGATAAATCAGGACAGGAAGAATTGTTGCGCGTGGAGAATGTCACGAAAACATTCCCGAAAATGGCAGGGGGCTTTCGAAAAAGTACATTCACAGCAGCAGAAAAGATCTCTTTTTCTGTACACAAAGGAGAGATCATCGGACTGCTGGGGGAGTCTGGCTGTGGAAAATCAACACTGGCAAAAGTAATTACGGGCCTGATTCCTCCGACATCCGGGAATGTTTTTTTCCGGGATACAATTATTTCCGGGCTGGACAGTCATGCATACAGACCGTTCCGCCGTTCTGTTCAGATGATCTTCCAGAATCCTTTTGACAGCCTTGATCCCCGGATGAAAGTCAGAAATATCCTGCTGGAACCGCTGCGTCTTTGGAAAATCGGAAAAACAAAGGAAGAGCGGGAAAAGACTATCCTCCAAATGTGCAGAGATTGCGGACTGTCGGAAGCAAGTCTGGAAAAATACCCGACTGAGTTTTCAGGCGGACAGCTGCAGCGGATTGCAATTGCAAGAGCACTCCTGGTCAGGCCGGAATTCCTGATTGCGGATGAAATAGTATCTGCACTGGATGTCTCTGTGCAAAACCAGATTCTCGAGCTGTTGCTGCAAATGAAAGAAAAATACGGTCTGACGATTTTATTTATAACGCATGATCTTGCCGTGATCCGCAGGATTTCTGACAGAGTAATGGTGATGCAGGGGGGACATCTTCTGGCCTGCGGCAGAACGGAAGAAGTCCTGGACCAACCGGAGCAGCCTTATATCAGATCGCTGACAGATGCAGCGTTTTTCCTGCGCCGGCCGGCCGGTACAAATTGACATGAATTGTACAGTGAGTCAAAGGGGACGTTTCTCCTTTATCTCATTTTTAATGAGTCAGAAAGAAACGTCCCCGATGACTCGCTTTTGACTCAACTATGATACAGAGACAGTTTACTTGACAGCTGTCGTTTCCTGCATATAGCGCATCTTATTCTTTTTCACCAGCTTCCCGTTTTTGATGGAGAAGACATGCCACAGGGTACCCGGCTTGTTCGGTACCCGGTAGGTCGCGATTACTTTGCTGCCCTTGTAGACGGTGACACGGGCGCCGGATTTCGCGAGTGCTCTGGAAGAAGAAAGGCTGCGGTTCGTGTAGTCGTGGACATAGTAGTGGTAAGTGCCTTTTTTATGCTTCTTCAGATCCAGTGTTACCGTCTCCGGTCCGTAGCTGGTTGTATCATCCACATCCAGGTCTGCCGAGAGTTTTCCTTTATAGTAACCTGTCTTCTGACCAAAATACACATGATATCTGCTGCCGTTTCCGGCTGCTCCGGTCAGGTGAGAATCCAGATCTGCCGGATTTGCCCCCCATGTCAGGACAAACCGGACTTTTCCTGCACTGAGCGGTTTGCTGATGCTGACAGGATTGGACTCGTATCCGCCGCTGTCGGCATCTATATAGATGATGATGTAGATCGTGATATAGTTTTTCTTGCGGACTTCAATGGTGTAATAGCCCTTTATCAGCCGGACTTCGTAACAGCCCCGGGAATTGCTGGAACAGCGCTTGTAAGCTTTTCCGGATCTGCAGTTCTTGCCCCGGCGGAAGATGAGTTCACAATTCTTAAGCGGCTGTCCGTCTTCTGCATTTGTGACAAGTCCCTTATAGATATAAACAGGCGGCTTTGTTTTTACGCGCTTTGTTCCGCAGAAGGAGGAATAATAATATTCACCGTGATAGATATAAATAATACGGATCCGGATGTAATAGACGGTTCCCGGCCGGAGACCGGTGATTTTTCTGGAAGATTTCCTGCCGCCTTTTACGATGAGTTTCTTGCAGTCTTTAAAGTTTTTGTCGGTTCCGTACCAGATCTCATAGCCGGTTCCTTTTTTGTTTGGCGTCCATCTGACAGTAAAGCTCTCAGAGGTTCTTTTCGGGATCTTCGGAGAGAGTTTCTGGCGAAGATAGATGACAATGACGACTTTACTTTTTGCACCCGCAATCTTCTTGCCGCCAGACTTTTTGTAAACACGGATGTAGTATTTGTAGACTTTGCCGTTTTTGGTGGCTTTTTTGTCCAGATATCTGCATTTTCCGCTGCCCTTGACGGTGGCAATCTTTTTCCCGTTCCGGTAAATATAATAGCCGGAAGCGCCGCTGACCTTTTTCCACTTAAGAGAAACGCCCTTTTTGCCGGGGACGGCCCGGATGATTTCCGGAGTCTGCACGCTTGTTGAAGGGGTGTCATTGCGGGGTACCGTGGTATCGGGTGTATCTGTTGTGGGATCCTCAGGAGTGGGATCAACCGGCGTTGGTACAGGCGTTACCGGATCGGTAGGCGTTATGATGATGCGGCGGTAACGGTACTGCGTCTCGTAATCGATGGAACGGATAAAATAGAGAAGTCCCTTGAAAGCATATGCCGTTCCTTTTCCTTTGTTGTAGCCGGCACCGCCGGTGGAACCATTGTAATAGGAGCCTTCTGCATGGCTGCTGCAGGCAGAGAACTGCGCGGCTGTCAGATCCACTGTATGGGTGAACTCTCCATACGAAGCGCGTACGTTGTATTTGCTGTAATCACTGACAGCAATGTGAAAACTGCGCCAGCAGCGTGCGGTGGTTGTCGCATCCTGCGTCAGATAGGAGCGCATGTGATAGGTTTTGGGAACCTGTCTGGTTTCCAGCTGATCGTAGACTGTCGGTTTCGTTGTGCTCCACGCGGACCAGGCGCTGTATGTCACGGCATAAGCGGGCCGTGAATGGATTACGCCGACCGCGAGAAGAATTCCTGCAAGCATTAAAAATCTTCTCAAAATTGTCTTCATGGTGTTTCCCCCTGTTCTGTGCTGAGCCATCAGATCGAAACCGGATCCGCGCTGTTCAAAGCTGCAGACCCTGTATGTTTTATTCTGATAGAAAGATCTTACACAAAACAGGGGATTATTACCTCACACAAAAGGATAGTTCTGTTCTTCATGCGAAGAATCTTCAAGGAAATCTTGCCAGAATTCAGTATTTCGGAAGAACCAGACGTTTTCCGACCACCTCGGCAACCAGCTGAATGGTACTGTGAAATCCGGTTTTCTGGAGAATGTTCTTTACATGATATTTTACAGTATTGGTTGACATGAACAGCTCCGCGCCGATTTCTTCATAGCGGTTTCCCTGTGCAAGTGCACGGATCACTTCCAGCTCCCTGTCGGTAAATTCATCACTTTTTGCAAGGCCGATCTGCAGCACAGGTACCTGTTCCGGCCAGGAAAACGTTCCGTTCATAACAGAATCACAGGCTTCTGTCAGCGTCATGGTTTCAAGCTCTTTGTACCAGAAACCGTCACAGCCGCTCTCAATCGCCTTTTGCAGGAATGAGTGTTCCGGCATGGAAGTCATAATCAGAATCTTAATGTCGGGATTGTGCTTCCGGATCCGTTCGGCTGCAGCAAGGCCGGATTCATCATCTGCAGTGCAGACGTCCATGAGAATCAGATCAACCGGATTGCGCATGCAGATGATTTCCGCATTTGCCGCATTCTCTATGGCGGCTACAACGTGATACGTTCCGGTTTCAGCCAGTTCATGTAAAAATGCAGTACTTGAGATTTTTGAGTCTTCGACGATCAGAACATTTATCATGAGGTACTCCTTTTTTTCAGATCCCGCAGCGGATGTAAACCGCGATTGGAGATCACTTTCAGGTTTATTCAGTTCAGGACAGTTTTGGAATGGACAGGTACAGCGAGACGCACGGATCACAGATAATTTCCATTGCAGCCCCTTCCTGCTCCAGGCGTCTGCGCAGATTTGCGAGACCGCCGGTTTCCCGTATGGGGGAAAGCGGTGGATTGCCGTTGCCGGAAATGACAATGTTATAAGCCGCAGGGGCTTCATCGATTGTAACAGTGAGTGTGTCTGCGCCTGCGTGCCGGACTGCATTGGTCAGTGCCTCGCGGATCGCGGCATACAGAAGCAGCAGTGTCTTTCGCTCTGTGGGCTGACTGCCTCGGAAAATGATCCGGCATCCGATCATCTCTGCAGCCTTCAGAAGCTCTGCTTCCGGAGAAGCGGCTTCCGGTTCTTTCAGGGCAGCAGTGTGTTCCAGATGCGTGATCACTTCTTCCCACTCGGACAGAAGCGCATGCAGATCGCTCTGCTGCAGACTGTCCTGTGTCATGGCATTCCGGGTCATGACCAGACATCTTCCGAACTGATCGTGAATGCGTATTTTTGCATTGAGCAGTTCTTTTTCCAGATTGTTCCGGACGATGTTCTGAAGAAGATCCTTCTGCCGCAGGTGCATTGCCTGTACGCGCTGGTTGTTTTCGCGCAGCTGTTTCTGATAATCGTACAGTTCTGTGATATCAGCCGCTTCATACTGGATGACGTCACCGGTATCGGCAACATCGTGAAGAACCTGCCGGCGGAACTGCCAGACTGTTTTTTGTCTGGAAAAATACAGAAGTGGAAGTTCCTCCGCCGGTTTCCCCTCGGGATAGCTTTCGGATACATCCCGGAAGGCCTCCCACATATTCTCGGCATTTGTTACGGTGTGGCCTGTGATTTCGTGGCAGAGGTTATTCATAATCCGGTTAACCAGAACAGGTCTGCCGTCAGAGGTGGAAAAGCAGATTCCGTCCGGATAACCGTCAATTGCATTGCGGATCAGTTTACTGGTCCGGTAATTACGCGCGATCTCTGCACGTACATTCTTTTTGCGAAATATCATAAAACACCTCCTGCAGCAGCTTTACCAGAAAGCTTTAACAGAACCTGCAGACTTCCCGGGGCCGCATATGTGATGCAGGGTTCACAGCCTGCAGGCGGCTTTGGAAAACCTGACAATTCCATATCTGCGCGGATCGATCCGCTGATACAGACAGATGCGCCGGCAGGGCAGACCGAAAGCGTGATCTTTTCAGCAGAATCGCCTGCTGCACTGAGCAGATAGATCAGCATATCAAACAGATAGATAATATATGCACTGCTGTAATCCGCAGCAGGATCCCAGACGAGTTTCGTCTGAATACCGGACATCCCGACTGCCTGGAGCAGATTCTCGAGACTGATACGGAAATCTTCAACATCGATGTGCTGATATTCCTTCTCAATTAGCCGGAGATTACATCTCCGCTTTACATAGGTGCCCATCAGATATAACTGTTTCAAAAGATGCGGTGTATCTTCCTGAAGCGCCGGATCAGAAAGCATCTGCCGCATGGCACAGAGCTGATCTCTGACATCCCCTGAGAGGGCATCATAGATGCGGTTCTGTGCGTCCAGACGCGTTTCTTCATTTCGTATCCGCAGTTCTTCTGTGATAAGCTGTCCCTCCTGTTCCAGTTCGGCGGCTGTCTGGTTCAGCGAATCAATGGTCTGCTGGAGCTGTGTGATATCCTTGCACCAGATAAAGGAAGCATCCGGCAGTGTGAAGAGACGGTACTCCTGATCCGGATATACGTCGGCGCTGCCTTCTGTCCGGAGTTGCTGCATCAGATCCGGAGAGATCTGTGAAGCATTCCGGGAAAGGATTTTCTGACCGTCCTGACGGATAATCTGCATCGCAAGTGTGGAGTGCTCAAAAATATCATAATAGTTGGTATTCACTGGGACGAGACCGGTATAAATATAGAATTCCCAGGAGAGAATTTCGATATAAAAGAGCTTTGCATAAAATTCAATGACTTCCGGCGGCGCAATCGGCGGATTGATCTGCAGATAATTGATCATGTAAGGTATGGAGATAATCAGCAGTAAAATGCTCTCAAGAAACGGCACGAGAGGCCTTAGGTATTTCCGGCCGGTCATGATTGAATTATGCCGGCTGAGGACAAGTACCCGCAATACAATCAGAAAGACGCCAAATGCAGCTAAGAAGAGTACGCCGATATATGGGTGGAAAATCAGATTCGGCTGCGGTTCCTCGGGAACGATAAACGTATAAAAATGAATCCGGTCATCCAGAACAAGCAGCAGAACAAGAATAGCCGTGGGAAGGATCAGATAATACCACCGCTTCGGGATCCGGTAATCATCCGCCTTGCCGATACCGAGTGCCGCATAAAAACCCAGAAGGACTACCGGGAGACAGACTGCGCCGACCAAGAAGCCGGTAAGCCGAAGCAGATAGAGATTGTTCTGGAGAAACTGCTCCTGGATAAAGCGGATAGTCAGACCTGCAAAGATCAGGGCATTTTCCAGCAGCAGGAAGAAGCGCATGCTTTTCTGCGTGACCCTGAGGCAGATGGAGATGCCCCAGGCAAGAATCAGAATGACATAGACGCAGTACAGGACTGCGTACCGTGCAGTATCATCCGGGAGATACCGCATGCTGAGCTGCCGGTATAGAGAAGCGGCGAACAAAAGGATAAATGCCGCGATATTATATATGATTTGTTTCCGATGGACTGACATCGTAGCGATCCTCCGGGATTGTTGAATACTATGGTATGTGATAATAATACAGAAAAGAAGCAGAGACTGCGATACCCGAACGGGTAGTTTTTGTATTTTCTGAATGCTGCAGAAAGAATCTTGCTGAATTGACACAGATTGCGGGGCGTGTTAGAATAAACAGGCTTGCAGCGGTCGAAAAAAATTTGTATTCCAGACCGCAGCAGTTACAATTGAATCAAGCTCTGGGGAGTCGGGCACACCCGGCTGAGAGGGAGACTGGCATCGTCTCCGACCCAAAACCTGATTTGGATCATGCCAACGTAGGGAGAGATGTGTACGATAAGGCAGCCATTCAGGCTGCCTTTCTTTGTTCTGTTATCCAACGCAGGACACGTGTGGATTTAGTCATTGGAAGCGTGTGCAGAGCAAAGAACGTACACACCGCGGCGTGTCGGGGGCACCACTTCACGTCGCCTGCGGACCGAAGCGAGAGCGGTTCCGGTGATGTATATTTGTGCATGAGGATGTTCATCACCAACGGTCTGCAGAAGAAAAGTAATGCAGTTCAGAAAGGAGTAAAAAATGAGAACAGCATTAACAATCGCCGGAAGTGATTCCAGCGGAGGCGCCGGCATCCAGGCAGATATCAAGACAATGACTGCAAATGGCGTATATGCCATGAGTGCGATCACTGCGCTGACTGCCCAGAATACGACCGGCGTACAGGGTATTTATGAGGTTTCAAAGGAGTTTCTGGGAGAACAGCTGGACAGTATTTTTACAGATATTTTCCCGGATGCAGTGAAAACGGGGATGGTTTCCTCTTCGGAACTGATCCGTGTGATTGCAGCGAAGCTGAAACAGTATCAGGCAAAGAATCTGGTCGTGGATCCGGTAATGGTTGCGACCAGCGGCTCCAGACTGATCAGTGAAGATGCGATCGAGACATTGAAAGAAGAACTGCTGCCGCTCGCAGCAGTGATTACACCGAATATCCCGGAGGCAGAAGTGCTCTGCGGCATGGAGATTCATAACCGGGAAGACATGGAGAAGGCGGCAAAAGCCATCCATGATCAGTTTGGCTGTGCGGTTCTCTGCAAAGGCGGTCACAGCATCGCTGATGCGGACGATCTGCTCTATACGGGAACAGAGAGCATCTGGTTCCGCGGACGCCGGATCGACAATCCGAACACCCACGGAACAGGATGTACCTTGTCCAGCGCGATTGCGTCCGGACTCGCAAAAGGAAAAACGCTGCCGGAAGCAGTTGCTGCTGCGAAAGAATACATTTCCGGCGCACTGGAGGCTATGCTGGATCTGGGTCAGGGATCCGGTCCACTCAATCACATGTATGCGATCGGGAACGGAGGTGACGGAAAATGAACCGGAAAACCTCAGTTCTTGAAAACGGTCTGATCTGGTTTGGCGCAGCTGTCGGTCTGGCAGAGATTCTCTCCGGAACCTATCTGGCACCGCTGGGATTTTCAAAGGGACTTCTGTCAGTCCTCATCGGTCATGCGATCGGCTGTGTCCTCCTGTTTCTGTCAGGCTATATCGGCGGAAAGACACGCAGCAGTGCGATGGAGACGGTTACCTTCAGTTTTGGCAGTAAGGGCGGCTATTTTTTTGCACTTTTGAATGTGCTGCAGCTGGTAGGCTGGACAGCAATTATGATCTATGACGGGTCACTTGCGGCAAATGGTGTGTTCCACATTGGCAGCGGGATCTGGGCAGTCGTTATCGGCGGACTGATCCTGATCTGGATCCTGATCGGGATCCAGAGCCTCGGCAAGCTCAATATTGTAGCCATGAGTGCCCTGTTTATTCTGACCATTATTTTGTCAGTGCAGGTGTTCGGCGGCGGCGCTGCACCGGCCGTATCCGGAGAGACGCTGACCTTTGGTGCAGCCATTGAGCTGAATGTCGCGATGCCGCTTTCCTGGGTGCCGCTGATCAGCGACTATACCAGAGAAGCTGAAAAACCCGTGGCAGCGACGCTGTGCTCTACGGTCGTATACGGACTTGTCAGCTGCTGGATGTACATCATCGGAATGGGCGCCGCAATTTTTGCGGGGACATCTGATATTGCAGAGATCATGCTGAAGGCGGGACTCGGGATCCTCGGCCTGCTGATCGTCGTATTTGCGACGGTCACAACAACCTTCCTGGATGCCTATTCTGCAGGTGTATCCAGTGAGCTGTTTTCTGATAAGCTGAACGGAAAATGGATCGCAGTTGCGGCAACTGTCATCGGAACACTGGCAGCTGTCCTGTATCCGATGGACAACATTACAGGATTTTTGTATCTGATCGGTTCTGTATTTGCACCGATGATCGCAGTTCAGATCGTGGATTTCTTTATTCTGAAGGTGCGGCATGACGAGCGGAAATTCTGCGTAGAGAATCTGATTATCTGGCTGATCGGATTCCTGCTGTACCGGTATCTGATGCGATTTGATTTTGTGATTGGAAGTACGCTTCTGGATATTGCCATTACGATGGCACTCTGTGTTGCGGCGGGCCTGATCAGAAAAGCAATTGCCGGCGGAAAACAGCATAACGGCAGGCCGGCCTGAGGGGTGTGAAAGAAATGAAGCAATCTATGACATACGCCCGTGCGGGGAGGTGCTGATGAGGAAGACAACTGATAAATTGTTCGCAGCAACAAAGGAAATCTGGGAAGGCTACTACCGGCATCCGTTTGTGCGCGGAATTCTGGAAGGTACTCTGCCGGAGGAAAAATTCCGCTATTATATTGTGCAGGACTATCTTTATCTGATCGATTATGCCCGTATGTTTGCACTCGGTGCGGCGAAGGCACCGGATGTGGACACCATGCAGATGTTTGCAGATCACTGCAAGGCTGTGCTCGACAATGAGATGAGTATTCACGACGGTTATATGGGACGGTTTGCCATCACGGAAGAAGAGCTTGCGAATACGGAAGTGGCATTGAACAATGCGTCCTATACAGCCTATATGCTCCGGGTGGCTTACGAAGAAGATGCGGCAGCAATTCTGGCAGCAATTCTCGCATGTTCTTACAGCTACGAAGTACTGGCAAAGCGCATGCTGGCTGACCGGCCGGAGAGCGGTGCTGATCCGCTGTACGGAAACTGGATCACAGAATATGCCTCGGAAGAATATGCGGCCGACAATGCAATCCTGATTGAATATACCAATCGTCTGACAGCAGATTATAACGATGTGCAGTACCGTCACCTCGAGGAGATCTTTGTGAACTGCTCGCGCTTTGAGACGGCGTTCTGGGACATGGGATGGTATCAGGGGAAAGGTCCCGGAGACACATCGCAGGTGTAAACCTGTGAATGCGAGAGTACGGGGCAATCCGTGGTTTCGGCAATTTACGATGGAGAAGAAAAATGAATATAGACAGAATAAGAGAAATTGCAGGGCAGTGTCTGCCGGCACAGACCGATCTTCTGATGCGTTTCTGTGCGGTGGACAGTGAGTCAAAACATGTACCCGGAAACCGGCAGGTCGTTGACATGGCGCGTGAAGTTCTTGCGGAGATTCCGGGTATTGAGATGGAAGAGATCTTTTATGAAGGAACCGGTGCACATCTGATCGCGCGGATCAAACCGGAACATCCGAAAGGAAAGATTCTGATCAATGCCCATCTGGATACGGTCTTTCCTGTCGGCTACGCGGAGCAGTATCCGCCGTATATCGATGAGGAGCAGTGGCTGCACGGTCTTGGCAGCGGTGACTGCAAGGCGGGATTTGCCGTATCGGCGTACGCCATAAAAATTGCGGCAGAACTGGGTCTGCTGCCGGAGAAAGAAATTGTCATGCTTTATACCTGTGACGAGGAAATCGGCTCGCCGACAGCAAGTGAAGTCTTTCGGAAAGAGGCGGAAGGCGCGGAGTGTGCATACGTTTTTGAAAGTGCCATCTGTACAGAGAACGGATACGGCATTGTGACACAGCGTGACGGCGTTGTCCTCGGCGCACTGGATATCAATGGCGTGGAGGCGCATGCAGGCGGTGCCTATCTGCAGGGACACAGTGCAGTTAAGGAACTTGCGCATAAGATTCTGAAATACTACGCTTTTAATGATTACGAGCGCGAGATCTTTTACAATGTTGCACCAATCCGCGGCGGACGCCCGAATGGAATTGTTGCCGGTGACGCACATATGGAATTCTGCGTAGCTGGAATCCCGACAAATGATACGTTCCCGGAAGTAGAGGCAAACATTGAATCACTGGCTGCTTCCAATGAAGATCCGGTCTGCGAGACAACCGTGGAGCATCACATTTTGTTTCCGGCGCTGGAGCGGGATGCGCGGAGTGCGAAGCTTTTCGATCTCGCAAAGCGTGCCGGTGAGAAAATCGGCATGACACTTGAGGAGACGAGTGATCCGACAGCGACAGATGCCTGCTGGCTCTGTTACTATGGTGTCCCGGCGATCGATGCACTTGGCCCGGTGCAGAGTGGAATGCATACGACAGAAGAAAAGCTGCTCCTGACTTCTGTGCCGGATAAAACAGCGCTGTTTGCCGTGATGCTCGGCATGATGCAGGAAGAAGAATCAAAAGAATAAAAATACCAATGGGAAGGCTGGATAGAAATGGAACGATACAAAATGCGTTTATTGCCGGAGGAACTGCGGCTCTACGCAGTAACTGACAGGCGCTGGCTGGACGGACGCACGCTGTATGACGCAGTGCGGGAGGCAATTGACGGCGGTGCGACACTCGTGCAGCTGCGGGAGAAAGACCTGGATCCTGAAACATTCCGGCAGGAAGCGGCGGAGATCCGGGATCTCTGCGCATCCCGCGGGATCCATCTGCTGATTAACGACAATGTTGCGCTGGCAAAAGAGGTAAATGCAGACGGCGTTCATCTCGGACAGGATGATATGGATCCGGCAGAAGCAAGAAAACTGCTCGGCCCGGACATAATTATCGGTGTGACGGCGAAAACCATAGAACAGGCTGTCCGCGCTGAGAACGCCGGGGCAGATTATCTTGGCGTCGGTGCTGTATTTCCGACAGGATCGAAACTGGATGCAAAGCGCATCACAATGGAGCAGCTGTCGGCAGTTGCACGGGCGGTCTCGATTCCGTGCGTCGCGATCGGCGGAATTACGGAGCAGAATGCGGAAGAACTGCGGGGCAGCGGTGTCTCCGGTATTGCTGTTGTGAGTGCGTTATTTGCACAGCGGAATATCAGGGTGGCCGCCAAGAAACTGCGCCGTATTGCGGACGGCATCTGAAGGCCGCCCGGACGAACAGAGAGCTGACTGCGGTGTATCCGCTGCTGTGTATCCGGGTAAATAAATGTTTACAATCCCCGCCGGCTGTGATATAGTATCTCAGTACGTGTTTAGCTGTGGTTCAGAGCGTGGATTCTCCGACCCGCCCTTAATCGCAGGTGTATGATCAGACAGGAGGAATTATCATGATCGCAAAAGAGAAAAAAGAAGCAATTATCAAAGAGTACGCAAGAACAGAAGGTGACACAGGTTCACCGGAGGTTCAGGTTGCAATCCTGACAGCACGCATCAACGAGCTGACAGAGCATCTGAAGGCAAACCACAAGGATCATCATTCCAGACGTGGTCTGCTGAAGATGGTTGGTAAGAGACGTGGTCTTCTTGACTATCTCAAGGAGAAAGACATTGAGCGTTATCGTTCTCTGATTGAGCGTCTCGGTATTCGTAAATAATTGGAAAAATAGGGCGGATCGACCATCCGCCCTGTTATTGTTTTACTCACAGGTTTATCTCCGTGCGAGATGAACCGCGCAAAGTCCCGCTCCAGCGGGATCTGGTATCGGAGAAGCAGGAAGAAAACAGAAGGTTATTGAAGAAGAAGAGAAGAAAGAAGAACGAAGAAGACGAGGAGAAGAGAAGAATGGCAGAAATGAAGACATTTGCAGAGAAGCTGGTAAAAGATTACAAGACTTACACGATGGAACTGGCAGGCAGAACCCTCTCCGTTGAGATCGGAAAGGTCGGTCTGCAGGCAAACGGCTGTGCATTCATGAAGTACGGCGATACAACTGTACTGTGCACCACAACCGCATCTGATAAGCCAAGAGACGGTATTGATTTCTTCCCGCTGTCCGTAGACTATGAAGAGAAAATGTATGCTGTCGGCAAGATTCCGGGCGGATTTAAGAAGCGTGAGGGCAAATCCAGTGACCACGCAATCCTGACATCCCGTGTCATTGACCGTCCGATGCGTCCGCTGTTCCCGAAGGATTACAGAAATGACGTTACCATCAACACCATGGTTATGGCTGTTGACCGTGAGTGTCCGCCGGAAGTCACCGCTATGATCGGCGCATCCATCGCAACATCCATTTCCGATATTCCGTTTGCAGGTCCGTGTGCAATGACACAGATCGGTATGCTCGACGGCAAGCTGATCGTCAATCCGACCATGGATCAGGCACTGATCTCAGATCTGAATCTGACCGTTGCCTCCACAGGCGAGAAGGTCATCATGATCGAGGCAGGCGCAAATGAGATTAAGGAAGACAAGATGATCGAGGCAATCTACCTCGCACATGACGTCAACCTGCAGATCATTGATTTCATCAACAAGATTGTCGCTGACTGCGGTAAGGAAAAGCATGCATATGCAAGCTGTGCGGTTCCGGAAGAACTGTTCACAGCCATTAAGGAAATTGTTCCGCCGACCGAGATGGAAGAGGCTGTCTTCACAGATGTGAAGCAGATTCGCGATGAGAACATCCGCAATATCAAGGACCGTCTGGCAGAGGCATTTACAGACAACGAAGAGTGGCTCGCTGTTCTCGATGAGGCGGTTTACCAGTATCAGAAAAAGACTGTCCGCAAGATGATTCTGAAGGATCACAAGCGTCCGGACGGCCGTGAGATCAGCCAGATCCGCGGACTTGCAGCTGAGGTCGATGTTATCCCGCGTGCACATGGTTCTGCTATGTTCACACGCGGCCAGACACAGATCTGCAACGTTGTCACACTGGCACCGCTCTCTGACGCACAGAGAATCGACGGACTTGACGAGGCAATTACAGAAAAGCGCTATATGCATCAGTATAACTTCCCGAGCTATTCTGTCGGTGAGACAAAGCCGAACAGAGGACCGGGCCGCCGTGAGATCGGTCACGGTGCACTGGCAGAGCGCGCGCTTGAGCCGATGCTGCCGGGTATCGATGAGTTCCCGTATGCAATCCGTTCCGTCTCCGAGACATTCGAATCCAACGGTTCCACCTCCCAGGCATCTGTCTGCTCATCCTCTATGGCGCTGATGGCTGCAGGTGTCCCGATCAAAAAACATGTTGCAGGTATTTCCTGTGGCCTGGTTACAGGCGATACAGATGATGATTACCTTGTTCTGACCGATATCCAGGGACTCGAGGACTTCTTCGGCGATATGGACTTCAAGGTAGCAGGTACCCATGACGGTATCACAGCGATCCAGATGGATATCAAGATTCACGGCCTCACAAGAGCGATCGTAGAAGAGGCAATCAGCCGCTGCAAAGATGCGCGTGAGTTCATTCTTTCAGAGGTTATGGAGCCGACCATCGCGAAGCCGCGTGAGACAGTCAGTGCTTATGCACCGAAGATCATTCAGGTCAGCATTGATCCGGAGAAGATCGGTGATGTCGTCGGACAGCGCGGCAAGACCATCAACGAGATCATTGCGCGTACCGGCGTGAAGATCGATATCGATGATGACGGCAACGTATTTATCTGCGGCACCGATCAGGCAATGATGGACAAGGCAGTTGAGTATGTCAAGACCATCACAACAGACTTCGAAAAGGGTCAGATCCTGAAGGGCAAAGTTGTCAGCATCAAGGAGTTCGGTGCATTTGTAGAATTTGCACCGGGCAAGGAAGGTATGGTTCATATCTCCAAGATTGCCAAAGAGCGTATCGACCATGTAGAAGATGTCCTGACACTGGGTGATAATGTCACAGTGATCTGCCTCGGCAAGGACCGCATGGGACGCATCAGCTTCAGCATCAAAGATGTGCCGCATGATGCGCGATAAATGAATATGAGATGATAAGTGACGGCTCCTGCATATATTTGTTTTTATGAGACCGTTCGCACTTAGTCCTCGCGCAGCAGTACTAAATTCGCACTGCGTGCTCATTAAGGACTGGCGCTGCGGATGTCTCAAAAAACAATTATATGCAGGAGCCTGTTTTGAAAAGGGGAAAAGAACGAGAATGGTTAATATTAAAATACAATATTTGGATGATTCGATTGAGCGGCTGCGGTATGTGGACGGGAAGTCGGACTGGATTGATCTGCGGGCTGCCGAGACGGTGGAATTGAAGAAAGATGAGTTCCGTCTGATTCCGCTCGGGGTCGCGATGCAGCTGCCGGAAGGCTATGAGGCACACATCGTGCCGCGCAGCAGTACCTATAAGAATTTCGGGATTATTCAGACGAATCACATGGGTGTGATCGACGAGACATACTGCGGCCCGAACGACTGGTGGTTTATGCCGGTCTATGCCCTGCGTGATACGGTGATCCGGAAGAATGACCGGATCTGTCAATTCCGCATCATGGAGCATCAGCCGAAGGTTGAATTTGAAGAGGGTGAACTTTCCGGTGAAGACCGCGGCGGGTTCGGATCGACCGGGAAGCAGTAATAAATATAGAATTGAGCAATAAAAAAAGTGCCGTGCAGGCACTTTTTTTATTCCATCAGAAATGACACAGAATCATACAGCTCGCTGAAATCGACAACGCACTTTCCGTCCCAGATCAGCACGGGCACTTTATCAGCAAACGTGAATATGGACGGCAGATTCAGATGTTCGAGATCATATTGTATGACGGCTTTGTTTTTGGGGTCGACGATCCAGTATTCTCTCACGCCTGCGTTTCCGTATTTATGAACTTTCAGCTGCAGGTCTTTCTTCCGGGTGGAGGGAGAGAGTACTTCAATGACCAGATCGGGTGCGCCGAAAATTCTGCCGTTTTTATATTTGTCCCGGTCACACACGACAGCGACATCCGGCTGAACAACGGTTTTGTCATCCCGATCCAGCTGGACATCAACCGGAGAGATAAAGGGGTAGCAGGGGCCTTTAGTTGTCAGAACAAAATCCAGAAACAGCTTATGAATATATCCGGCAATGGCCTGGTGCCAGGTTGTCGGAGCGCCCATATCATAAAAATAACCGTCAATCAATTCGACACGCAGATCTTCCGGGAGCGCAAGATAGTCCTCCAGTGTATATTCGCCGGGCTTTTTCTGTGATCCGTAAGAGGCAAGCGCATCGCGGACTGCAGAATCAGTTTCGGGACGCATCGCGTCATAGGAAAAACGCGGGCGCAGCAGGGATTCCAGTGCCTGGATTGTATCTTTGCGGGGCGAGACTGTCTTGCCGGAAAAAATTTTCTGGATCGTTCCGAGTGGAAGTCCCGTTTTCTCGGAAATCATCTTGTTTGTATAGCCAAGCTCCCTTTTTCGTTCGATCATTTCGTTGATTGTCATATGAATCCTCCTGCTCCGTTAATCATTTAAAGTTGCTCAATTCATGGTTTTACGATAATAGAATAACATGACACTGGCAAAAGGTCAACATAAAAATATGCCAGATAATATTATATATAGCCGTAAAAACACCATAAAAACACCATTTAAAGATCTGGAGAAATTTCAGTTGCAGAGCAGCGGGATCAAAATTACAATAGATATATCGAAATATTTTGAATAGAAAAGTGGGATCAACGAGGTACTGATATGGAAGACAGATCAAAGATTATTTTCGGGAATGAAATGTCTGAGCAGGATTACCGGAAAGCAGAGGCGTCGAAGCAGAGATTTATCCGGAAGTTCGGCGATGATACAAATACTGAATATCCGGTATTTTTGCGCGAAAATGCCTGCCTCGGGCCGGTTATGGGCGTGCAGGATATTATCGTGGGTGATCCGGGCCGGACGACGGCGGAGCAGCCTGCGCAGAAAGCTGCAGAAGCGGCCAGACAGGCTGCTGCAGATATAGAAAAACCGGCTGTACAGGCTGCTGCAGGTAAAGAAAAACCGGCTGTACAGGCTGCTGCAGGTAAAGAAAAACCGGCTGTACAGGCTGGTGCTGCTGACAAAGAACCGCTGCAGTTTGACCGGGAAAAAGGTATCATCGTCGGAAATATCCGCATGGGATTCGGACACTACCGTATCTCCATGGCCATTGCGTCCGCTGCGCATGCACAGGGATATCAGCCGTACTGGATGGATCTGAACAGCTATCCCGAGACTACCTGTACAAAGGTGATCAGCGCGCAGAATGACCTGTATTCCATGGGATCACGCATTTCGCAGAAAAGCAGAGCATTCAATAAGGTGGTCTGGGAACCGATGAATTATGAAGGCTTCCGCAAACTCAGCTATAATGCATCCGACCAGAAGAATGCAGAGCTGATGGCGCCGGTGTTCCGGAATATTCCGAAAGATATCCCTCTGGTCGGTACACACGTGTGGCCGGCACAGGCGGCACTGCACGGCGGGATGAAGACTGTCGTCAATGCAATTCCGGATAACTGGCCGATGGCACTGCATCTCTCCGAGGGTGCACTGCATACGGTGCAGACTTACAATGCATATTTTGGATACCGGACGCTAAACGGCATGCACGGCAAAGAGATTCTGAATCCGATGCCGTCAGACAGCCTGATCTATACGGGACATTATATTGATCATGAGCTGGTATCGAATATTGAGGAAGACTGCGGCAGCCGGGTCCGCCGGGCGCAGAAAGATGCTCCAAGGCGTTATCTGCTCACGATCGGCGGTGCTGGTGCGCAGAAGGAAATATTCGGCGCGATCGTGCGCAAATTACTGCCGAAGCTGAAACAGAAGAAGGCAGCACTGTTCATAAACATCGGTGATTACCGCGGCGTCTGGGACGAATATCTGAGCCGGATCCCGCTGGTGCGGAAGCTGACAAAAACATACTTCAACGACTGGACTGCCACGCAGAAGTTCTGCGAACAGGCATATCAGAAAGATGATCTGTACGGCATTCATGTGTTCTGTCATGAAAACATTTTCGAGGCCGTTTATGCAACGAACCTGCTGATGCGCTGCTGTGATGTGATTGTGACAAAACCCAGTGAACTGTCATTTTATCCGGTGCCGAAACTGTTTATTCAGCACATCGGCGGTCACGAGCGCTGGGGTGCGATTCATTCCGCGGAGATCGGCGACGGAACCATCGAGTGTGAAGATATTCCGCATACGCTGCAGATGCTGGATCTGATCGATTCAGATAATGCTGTGCTGCAGATGCTCTGTGACAATATTGTCCGCAATAAGCAGACGGGTGTATATGACGGCGCATATCGAGTTGTAGAGGCAGCCTTCGCGAGACGTGCTGCACGCTGCTGAATCCGCGGCGGGTTTCGCAGATGCGAAACCGGGACGGTATCTGACAAAAAACGGTATCTGGCAAAAGAATGCTATCTGAAAAAGCGATTCGAATAAAGAATGTTTCTGTACAGAAGAATTTCCTGAAAATGAAAGGGTATGGGGAATTAGAATGGAGTTAAAATTACACAACCGGCTTGCGTTTGGTTTTGGTGCATTCGGCAAAGATCTGGTTTATATGCTGGTCGCCAATTATATCCTGTATTATTACAATGTCGTACTCGGCATGAGCAGCGTTTTTATCGGTGCGGTTCTGATGGGCGCCCGGATTTTTGATGCGGTCAATGATCCGCTGATGGGAATTATTGTTGCAAAAACGAAAACCCGGTTCGGGCGGTTTCGTCCGTGGATTCTGACCGGCACGGTCTTAAATGCTGTGACAATCTACGCATTGTTCTCGGCACCGGCCGGTGCATCGGACGGAAAACTCCGCATCTGGCTGGCAGTGATCTACATCGCATGGGGAATCACTTATACCATGATGGATATTCCGTTCTGGTCAATGATTCCGGCCATTACCAATCCGGGAGCAGAGCGTGAATCGCTCTCGGCATTTGCGCGATCCTGTTCCGGTGTCGGTGATGCCGTTCCGATGGTGCTGACAATGGCGATCGTTCCTGTTTTAAGCGGCAGTGCAGCCATCGCTGATTACCGGATCGGTTTTCGGTGGTGGGCTTTGATCATTGCAGTTGTTTTCCTGATTTCAGAAGTTGTATTTGTTCTGTGTGTGCCGGAAAAGAAGCCGGAGAAAATGGAGACAGTCGGCGTCGGACAGATGTTCCGTTCCCTGTTCCGCAATGATCAGGCGATGACTTCCGTCATTGCCGTGATTCTGGTTTATCTGGCACTCAATATCGTCGGAAACCTGATCCTGTATTTCTTCCAGTTTGATGTGGGAAATACCGGCGCCTACAATATTTTTGTGGCCGGCTGCTTTGCGGCACAGGTCGTGTCCATGATGTTAATTCCGGCAATCCGCAGGAAGGTGGACAAACTGCAGCTGTTCCTGTATGCGATTCTCATCCAGATCCTCGGGTTTGCGGTACTGCTGGTGTTTGCAAACACGGGCCTGTATAAGTCAACAGGGTGGATGATCCTGATGCTTCCGGGTGTGATGGTTTACGCCGGGTATGGCGTTCTTACGGTCATGCTCACGATATTCCTCGCAGATTCTGTAGATTACGGAGAATTAAAGAACGGAACCAGAGAAGAGTCGGTGATCTTTTCCATGCAGACATTTACAGTAAAGCTTGCCGCCGGCATCGCAATTTTTATTGCCGGTATCATCATAGATGTCGTTGCGCTGGATCCGAATGCCGCAGCGCAGAGTGCGTCAACGCTGACAGGTCTTCGTATTGCGATGACGATACCGTCCGCAGTGATCCTGGTTGCCGCTCTCCTTGTTTTTAAGAAATTCTACAGGTTAAATGACAGCAGAATGGAAGAAATCACCGGAGAGCTGCGTGCCAGAAAACAGTAGCCAATAAAAACGAATCAGGCGGCTGAAGCCGCGGGTACAGCTCATGATCAGAATCAATAATCAATTGTATATACTTGAGACGGCGCACACCAGCTATTGCTTTCATATAAATGAGTCCGGACTGCCGGAACATCTCTATTATGGACCGCTTCTCGAAAGTGGTTCGGCAAAATTGCAGGCGGATGAATTCGTCCGGGCGCTTGCAGAACGGCATTCCTTTCCGGCCGGCAATCTGATTTCGCTGGATCAGAAGCATCTGTCTGTCACGCCGGAGGATCTGTGTCTGGAACTGTCGGGTTATGGAAAAGGCGATATCCGGGAGCCCTTCATTGAACTGGTCTTTGCGGACGGGAGCAGGACGACTGATTTCCGGTTTCAGGGCGCAGCGTCCGGGAAACTGCCTTTAGCAGGCAGCAACCACAATACCGGAATTATTCAGACGGATGGAAGCAACCAGAATGACGGAAGCAGCCAGAATGATGGAAACAACCAGAATGACGGAAGCAGCCAGAATGATGGAAACAACCAGAATGACGGAAGCAATCAGGATGATTCAGGCGTGTATGTACAGGAAGAACCGCTGCTGCTTCCGCATGCATACGATGAGACCGGGGCAGCAGAGCGCCTGATCGTCACGCTGCAGGAACAGGCGGAGAATCTGCGGCTGGATCTTGTCTATGATGTGTTTCCGGAATGTGATGTGATCTGCCGTTTCGCCCGTCTGTACAATGAGAGCGGCAGGACCGTCCGGATTGCGCGCCTGATGAGTACACAGCTGGATTTTGCCCGGGATGATCTGAATATGCGCAGCTTCCACGGCGCCTGGGCCAGAGAGATGAATCCCGTGGATGTTCCGGTCCGTGCGGGGAAATATGTGGTTTCCTCAGTCTGCGGCGCATCCTCGAACCGCGCAAATCCCTTTGTGATGCTGTATCCTGACGGAACAAATGAAGAGAGCGGACTCTGTTACGGATTCAATCTGGTCTACAGCGGCAATCATTATGAGGCAGCAGAGGTCAGTGCATTCGGGAAAACGCGGTTTGTCTCCGGAATCAATCCTGCCGGATTTCTCTGGCAGCTGAAGACCGGCAGTTACTTTGACTCTCCGCAGGCAGTCATGACCGTTTCCGGAAACGGATTTGGCGGCATGAGCGCTGCGATGCACGCATTTGTACGGGAGCATATTGTTCGCGGGAAATGGAAACGGAAAGTGCGGCCGGTTGTCCTGAACAGCTGGGAGGCATCTTATTTCAATATCAATGAGAAAAAACTTCTGCGTCTTGCAAGAAAAGCAAAAGAGGCCGGCATCGAGCTGTTTGTCATGGATGACGGCTGGTTCGGCAGGCGCGAGGATGATACCACTTCTCTGGGAGACTGGACTGTCAACAAAAAGAAACTCCCGAATGGTCTGAAAGGGCTTGCAGATAAGATCCGGGCAATGGGGCTGGACTTTGGAATCTGGGTTGAACCGGAGATGGTCAGCGTGGACAGTGAACTGTACCGCACGCACCCGGAGTGGGTGATGGAAATTCCCGGACGTGAACAGGCAGAGGGAAGAAACCAGCGGGTTCTTGATCTGGCAAATCCTGCAGTTGTGACATATCTGACAGAGCAGATGGTGAATCTGTTTGCATCAGCAGAGATTTCCTATGTGAAATGGGATATGAACCGGATTTTTTCGGATGTGTTTTCGAAAGCGTTTCCGGCGGAGCAGCAGGGGGAGATCGCACACCGCTATATCTGCGGCCTCTATCGGATGATGCAGACGCTGACGGAACGCTTCCCGGATATCTTATTTGAAGGATGCGCGGCCGGCGGAAATCGCTTTGATCTCGGAATCCTCAGTTATTTTCCGCAGATCTGGGCCAGTGATAACACAGATCCGCTTGCGCGCGCGAAGATCCAGGAAGGATACAGTTACGGCTATCCACCTTCGGTCATCAGCTGTCATGTCTCTGACAGCCCCAATCATCAGACCCTGCGGGAAACACCGCTGGAGACGAGATTTCATGTGGCGGCCTTTGGCGTTCTCGGGTTTGAATGCAATCTTGCAGATCTGACGGATACAGAATTCAGAAAGATTAAGGCGCAGACCGCCCTCTATAAGCAGTGGCGGGAACTTTTCCAGTTCGGAAGATTTTACCGCGTCAGCGGAAACCGGATGCAGGCATCGCAGGCACATTCCGCACACAGAAGCTGGATGATCGTGTCAGAAGACCGCACCAGGGCAGCAGGACTTCTGCAGCAGGATCTGGTCACACCCAACGCGAATCACGCTGTTTTCCGGGCGGCAGGACTTGATCCGGAGAAGCAATATCGTTTTTACAACATTCCGCAGGATGTGGATCTAATGGCGTTCGGGTCTCTGATCAATACGCAGACACCGGTACATATCAGACAGAATTCCGCACTGCACCGCACAATTGCGAGGTTTAAAAGCATGCCCGGGGAGCAGGAGACACATACAGTCAGCGGCGCTGTGCTGATGCATGCCGGGATTACACTGCAGCCGGGATTTGCCGGCAGCGGTTACGACGAGCGCGTCCGGTACTTTCAGGATTACGCGTCGCGGATGTATTTGATGGAAGCGGTCGAAGAGGAGGCGTAGGATTTCTTCACTTTAGTTAATAATAAAAAAGAGGAGCCGGCTCAATCCAAAAGAGCCGGCTCTTGTAAATCTATCGTGAAATGCAAATGAAGAGCCCCGTCGCTGCAGTCAGCGGGAGTATGTCAAATCGTAATCTGCAGCAATGCAGCTGCATTTTCACCGAGAATTGCGCGAACCGCATCTTCTGAGAGCGGGAGATTCCGGATCCAGTCCATTTCTGCTTTTGCGTCGCGCCACGGGCTGTCCGTTCCGAACAGGATATGATCTGCGCCAAATGCATTTACCATTTCACAGAACATTTCTGGCGGCAGCAGCGGAAGATCTTCCTTCTTATGATAGCCGTCATCCAGTGGTGTGATTTCACGGATCGAGAAGGAGGTATCCAGATAAGCTCCGCTGCCGGGCAGCAGCTTCAGTACGCGGTCCCATTCCTTCCAGCCGCCCATATGTGCGAGCACCAGCTTCACATCCGGAACTGCATCCATCACATTTGCGGCCATCTCCGGCGTGCAGTGCACGACACCCGGGTAACCGATATCCAGTCCCGTATGCGTCACGACGACAAGATTCAGTTTTGCCGCAATCCGCATGATTGCAAGATAGCGCGGATCATCCAGATCAGCTCCCTGATAAACGGGATGAATCTTGATTCCCCTGAATCCATTTGCTGCAATCCACTCCATCTGCGCCTCAAAATAATCACAGTCCGGGTGCATTGCCGCCAGCGAGAGCAGTCCCTTATCCAGGTTTGCAGCTCGGGCGTCCAGTGCAGACTGGTTGATCTTTGCAACCTGCTTTGCCGAAGTCGCGACAGGCAGCACGATCGAAAGGTCTACACCTGCTTCTTTCGCATGCATAGCCAGTCCGTCCGCCGTACCATCCGAAAAAGGCGGCGTGTGTGACTTCCCACTCAGAAGTTCAATCGTGGATTTTGCAATCTTGTCCGGGAAAATATGTGTGTGAATATCAATAATCATAATCCATTCTCATTTTAAGGGGGTTAACTAAGTTTTTTCTAGTTACGCCGTCTTCAGCGCCGCCAAAGAGTAAGCGCGAGGCGGTGTGGACAAATATATGTTCAACGGCGAATTCCACCTGAGCCGGGGAACATATATTTGTCCACACCACCTCGCGCGAACGCATTAAAAAGCTCTTTTAAATTTCTTCTCCGTCACCAAGCGCTTCGCTCTGCGGCACAACGACCTTCTTATCATAGCAGGAGAAGGCGTCATCAACAAACTGTTTGTCCGGCTTCGGTGTGAAGAGTGAAATAACCGGGACAATGATCAGGCCGAAGATCATGCAGAAGGCGCCTGCGTTGATCGGGGACTGGAGCAGTGCCGGAAGGCTCGGACGTGCAAACATGTTTACCAGCATAAAGATGGCGGAGAACAGGAAGCTGCACCAGCATGCGGCCGGAGAGGTATTCTTGCTGTACAGGCCGTACAGAAACGGCGCAAGGAAAGCACCTGCCATGGCACCCCATGAAATACCCATCAGCTGCGCGATGAAGGTGACATTGGATTTATACTGGATCAGCGCGATCACGACAGAAATTGCGATAAATACAACAATCAGTGCGCGCATAATCAGAAGCTGCTTCTTCTCATCCATTTTCTTGATGATATGTCCCTTGAGCAGATCCAGCGTCAGTGTGGAGCTGGAGGCCAGAACGAGGGAGGACAGGGTTGACATGGAGGCAGAGAGTACCAGAATGACAACGACTGCGATCAGGATGTCCGGAAGACCGGAGAGCATGGTCGGCACAATGGAGTCAAATCCGTTTGCGGCGATGTCGATTCGATCGGAGAAAAGACGTCCGAATCCGCCGAGGAAATAGCATCCGCCTGCGACGATGAATGCAAATACGGTGGAAATAACTGTGCCGGTGCCGATGTTTTTCTCACTCTTGATCGCGTAGAATTTCTGAACCATCTGCGGAAGTCCCCAGGTACCCAGAGATGTCAGGATGACAACGCCGAGCAGGTTGAGGGGATCCGGACCGAAGAAGGAGTTGAATGCACCCGGTGTCGCGGATACTTCCGGATCACTGATCTGGGCGAGGCCGTTCAGGGCTGACATGAAGCCGCCCTGGCTCTTCAGAACCGCGCCGATCACGGCACAGATACCGACGATCATGATCAGTCCCTGAATAAAGTCATTGATGGCTGTTGCCATGTAACCGCCTGCAATGACATAGACACCTGTAAGAATTGCCATGGCAATTACACATACGGAATAATCAATGTTGAAGGCCATGCCGAACAGACGGGAAAGTCCGTTATACAGGGAAGCCGTGTAGGGTATCATAAAAATAAAGGTAATAATGGAAGCCGCAATTTTCAGAGACGGCTTTCCGAAACGCTTGCCGAAGAATTCCGGCATGGTAGCAGTATTCAGATGCTGCGTCATAATACGGGTGCGGCGTCCAAGAATAACCCAGGCCAGAAGGGAACCGATCAGGGCGTTGCCGATACCGATCCAGGTGGAAGCAATTCCGTATTTCCAGCCGAACTGTCCTGCGTAGCCGACAAAGATGACGGCAGAGAAATAAGATGTGCCGTAGGCAAATGCAGTCAGCCACGGTCCGACACTGCGGCCGCCCAGAACGAAGCCGTTGACGTCTGTAGCGTTTTTGCGGCAGTAGAGGCCGATGCCGACCATAACGCCGAAGAATACGAGCAGCATGAGAATCTTGATAATCATCTTGTTGTCCCTCTCAATCGTAATTTCTTAATAGATTCAACGCCTATACACAGGATGGATAAAATGCAAACCATCAGGCAGAACGATTTCACACGTTGAAGCGTTGAACACATCGCTTTAAAGCGTAACACTTAAACGCGTTAAAGTCAAGCGGAAGAACATGATTTCTGATGGAATTTGCAGATTATCAGGTCGGGGTTGCGATAAGATTGCATTTGGGACTTTATTGTGCTAGTATGATAAAAGTTTTGCTGAGATTTTTTCCATGAAGAGGGGATAAGATTATGCGTACCTTTAAAAAATCTTCGAAATTGGACAATGTATTATATGATGTGCGCGGACCGGTCGTCGCCGAGGCGGCCAGAATGGAAGAGTCAGGAAAGAAGATTCTGAAGCTGAACATCGGCAACCCTGCGCCGTTTGATTTCCACGCGCCGGATGAGGTGATTCAGGATATTATTTCCAATGTATCCGACTGCGAGGGATATTCTGATTCCAGAGGCCTTTTCTCAGCCAGAAAAGCGATCATGCAGTACTACCAGCTCAAAAAGCTGCCGAACCTGAACATCCAGCACATTTTCACCGGCAACGGCGTCAGCGAACTGATTCAGCTGGCAATGAATGCGCTCCTGGATGACGGCGACGAGATTCTGATACCGGCACCGGATTATCCGCTCTGGACAGCCTGCGCAACGCTTGCAGGCGGCAAGCCCGTTCACTATATCTGCGACGAGCAGGCGGACTGGTATCCGGACATCGATGACATCGAGAGCAAAATCACGAGCAAAACCAAGGCGATCGTTATCATCAATCCGAACAACCCGACAGGCGCGCTGTATCCGGTCGAGATTCTGGAACAGATCGCACAGATTGCAAGAGAAAACCAGCTGATGATTTTCTCCGATGAGATTTATGACCGTCTGATCTTTGACGACCAGAAGCATACATCCATTGCATCTCTTGCACCGGATGTATTCTGTGTGACATTCTCGGGACTTTCCAAATCCCATATGGTCGCGGGCTTCCGTGTCGGCTGGATGGTTCTCTCCGGTGATAAATCCGGCGCCGAAGACTATATTGAGGGGCTGAACATGCTGTCCAACATGCGCCTCTGCTCAAATGTACCGGCGCAGAGCATCGTACAGACAGCACTTGGCGGCTACCAGAGTGTCAATGAATATCTGCAGCCGGGCGGAAGACTGTATGAGCAGCGCGAGCTTGTATATCAGATGCTCAATGATATCCCGGGCATTTCCGTCAAGAAACCACAGGCGGCATTTTACATCTTCCCGAAGCTGGATATCCGCAAATTCAACATTACAGATGATGTGAAATTTGCATATGATTTCCTGCACGAGCAGCAGGTACTGATCGTACAGGGAAGCGGATTCAACTGGCCGGTTCCGGATCATTTCCGTGTCGTCTATCTGCCGCACAGAAGACAGCTGCGGCAGGCAATCGAAAAGCTCGGCAAATTCCTGGAGCACTACACACAGATCTGATCTATCGTTGACAACTTTTTTGCGGGAAGGAGAAGCGCACGATGGCAGTTTTCGGCTCCCTGTACCCGGATCTCTGGTGCAGATCCGCATACGAGATCGATTACGAAGCATGGTATCAGAAGGGATACCGTGCCGTGCTGTATGACATCGACAACACGTTGGTTCCGCACGGCGCACCGGCTGACGAGGCTGCTGTTGAACTGTTTGCGCGGCTTCACGCGATCGGATTCAAAACCTGCCTGATCTCAAACAATCAGATGTACCGGGTTCGGCCCTTTGCGGATCAGGTGCATTCGAAGTGTATTGTCAATGCCCATAAACCGGCGGCATCCGGCTATCAGGCGGCCTGTCATCTGATTGACGTGCCGGCAGACAAAGCACTGTTTGTCGGAGACCAGCTGTTCACAGATATCTGCGGGGCGAACCGCGCAGGGATTTTTTCGATCCTGGTGCAGCCCATTCATCCGCGTGAGGAGATTCAGATTATTCTGAAACGGCGCCTGGAATGGATTCTGCTGGCCGGCTTTCGCAGAAAACTGGAAAAGCAGGGAAAGACAGATATTCCGCAGGGACATTTCCAGCAGCCCGGCAGGACCCAATTATACCGGAAGGTCAGAAAAAAGCGTTGAAAAAAGCGGATGAGTATTATAGAATACTTTCTATAAGGAGGAATGACAGATGGCAGATCAAATTTCAGCAGGCGATTTTAAGAACGGCATTACACTCGAAATTGACGGCAACGTTGTTCAGATCGTCGAATTCCAGCACGTAAAACCGGGCAAAGGTGCAGCTTTCGTCAGAACGAAGATGAAAGATGTTATCAACGGCGGTGTTGTAGAGAAAAGCTTCCGTCCGACAGAGAAGTTCCCGCAGGCACGTATCGAGCGCGTCGGGATGCAGTATCTGTACAATGACGGTGATCTCTATTATTTCATGAATGAAGAGACCTACGATCAGATCGGCGTCAACGGTGAGACCGTCGGCGACGCACTGAAGTTCGTGAAAGAAAATGAGAAGTGCACAGTCCTTTCCTATAATGGCAGTGTATTTTCAATTGAGCCGCCGCTTTTTGTAGAGCTTGAGATCACAGAGACAGAGCCGGGATTTGCAGGCAATACCGCACAGGGTGCAACAAAGCCGGCAACTGTTGAGACAGGCGCACAGGTTAACGTGCCGCTCTTCGTAAATCAGGGTGACAAGATCAAGATTGACACCAGAACCGGTGAATATCTGAGCCGCGTCTGATTTGCAAAAAAACGGCGGGAGAACATATTTCCCGCAGTCACAACCGGAAGTATTGTACGGGACCGTCTGAAAAGGCGGTCCCGCATATTCCAATCCGATCCGGCAGCCTTTATGGCAGAACACTTCAAACAATCCACAACAATTCCGTATTATTATTTTCTATTTTCTTATTGGAGAGTCCTCTTAAGACTTTCTGTATCCTGTGCGTCCTGCACAGAATTCCATTGATCAAATAATAACTGAATAGTAAAAATCTGCGTTTTCTGTTTACACGTAACTTTCATTATCAAATCAATCTGACAGGAATATTGCGTCTTTTCTGCGGCACTTCTTTTTGTTGTGCATTTTTGCACGGCATCTCCATCGTTATTTCTTCTGCGCCGCAAAAAAGGCTTAAGGAGGCATTTTATGAATTTTAATCAGTTTCAGAAAACCCTTGCAGCAGCAGTGAAAGACAAATCAGAAGAAACACTGGAAATCAGGCTCCAGACCGTTACCAAAAACAACGGGATCCGCCGCAGGGCCATGGAGATCAGCGGGGAACGAAAGGGAATCTACCCGTCGATCTACATGGAGCCGTATTATAACCGCTACCAGAACGGGGTTCCGGTTGCGCAGCTTGCAGATCTTGTGCTGGAGCAGTGCGGAAGCTACCGCGCGCGCTGTACCATGCCCGAAAATTTCTTTGCAAACTATCCGGATGTCCGTGACAGAATTTACTGTAAGCTGGTGAATTATACAAAAAACAAAGATATGCTGCTTCAGGTTCCGCACATGCGCTGGCTGGATCTTGCACTGGTGTGTTATTACATCGTGAAGCCGGAGATCATTCAGGACGCATCGATCCTGATCCGGAAGGAACATCTGCAGTGCTGGAATCTCAGCGGGGAACAGCTGATGCAGAACGCCTGGGATCTCACGGCAAAACAGATGAATCCGGTATTCCGCCCCTTAAGCAGCGTTTTGAAGGAAATGCATGTTGAAGTGATTCCGGAAGACGACGGGGATGCACAGGACGGCGACGGCCTGTTCATACTGACCAATGAGATCAAAACCTATGGTGCGGTGCTAATTGTTGATCCGGACAGACAGAAGCGGATCGCCCACAGACTGCAGGGGAGCTATTACGTGCTGCCAAGCAGTGTGCATGAGTGTCTGATTCTTCCGGCAGATGGTTCTGAAGATGATTCCATGCTCATAACGATGATCCGGGAGATTAACCGGACACAGGTCGCACCGCAGGAAGTCCTTTCGGACAACCTGTATTACTATGACGCACTGAAGGAAAAAATGTTTGTGCGGGACGGAAAGGAAAAGTAAATCGCGATCCGCCAGACAAATGCATATCCAAACAAATCAGCAGCGGAAACTTGACACAATTTCACACTTGTGCTAACATTTGCATGTTGCAGATGAGGCATCCGAGAGATCTGCACATGCGTCTGTAGCTCAGTGGATAGAGCAACGGTTTCCGGTACCGTGTGTCGGGGGTTCGATTCCCTCCAGGCGTGTCCTGGCGGGGCTGTCGCAATAAGTTTTGCGTGTACTGTATACTTATTGCGGCAGCCTCGTATTTTAGTGACTGAGAAATCCGGGGAATACCAGATCTATGCGAATCAACAAATATCTTGCTTCCTGCGGCCTGTGCTCGCGCCGCGAGGCGGATCTGCTTGTCGCAGAGGGCCGCGTGACCATTGACGGGCTTCCGGCGGAGCCGGGATCACAGGCGGATGAATCCTCTGCCGTGGTGGTGGACGGGAAGCCGGTGCGGCTGCAGCAGGAGAAGACATATCTTCTGTGCTACAAACCACGCGGCATTGTATGTACCGCCAGCAGGAAGGAAAAAGACAATATCATAGATTTTCTGCATCTGCCTGTGCGTCTGACGTATGCCGGACGCCTGGATAAGGATTCCGAGGGTCTGATGCTGATGACCGATGACGGGGATCTGATCAATGCGGTCATGACCGCGGGAGAGATCCACGAGAAGGAATACGAGGTGACGGTCGCGCAGAAGCTGCACAGGAAAGACCTGATTGAGATGCAGAAGGGCGTATTTCTGGAGGAAATCCGTCGTCAGACGCGCCCCTGCAGAATCCAATATATCAATCCGCACACATTTCGTATCATTCTGACGGAAGGCATTAACCGGGAGATCCGGCGGATGTGCAAGGCATATGGATACCGTGTGACGAAACTGGTGCGGGTGCGCATGATGAATCTGGAACTTGGCACAATGAAACCCGGCCAGACGCGGCTGCTCACTACGGAAGAGATTCGTGAACTGCGAACACTGGCCGACATGAAATAAATCACGATCGGGGATCGTGAATGCATGGAAGAATTGCAGTCAGAGATCGCAATTGACCTGAAATGAAAGAAATCGAAATCCTATGAATACACCAGAGATATCTGAACTTATGAGAAACCGTATCCAGAAACTGGTACAGCGCCTGCAGGAGGCCTCACGTGCATATTACGCGGAAGACCGCGAAATCATGTCGAATAACGAATATGATGCGCTGTATGATGAACTGGAAGCACTGGAGCGGGAGACCGGTATTATTCTTGCAAACTCCCCGACCGTTCAGGTCGGCTATGCGGCGGTAGACAGTCTTCCCAAGGAAACGCATGCCCGTCCGATGCTTTCGCTGGACAAGACAAAGGACCGCGATGCGCTCCGTGCATTTGCAGGAAACCAGAAAGTACTTCTTTCCTGGAAACTGGACGGCCTTACAATCGTACTGACTTACCGGGACGGGAAGCTTTTTAAAGCCGTCACCCGCGGAAACGGTGTGACCGGTGAAGTGGTGACCAACAATGCACGCGTATTTGTTAACACACCCCTCTCGATCCCGCACAAAGGAGAAGTTGTCCTGCGCGGCGAAGCAATTATTACCTATGAAGATTTCGACAGGATCAATGAAACCATTGAAGATGTCGATGCGAAATACAAAAATCCGCGGAACCTCTGCAGCGGCTCTGTCCGCCAGCTGAATAATGAAATCACGGCGCAGCGGTCTGTACGGTTCTATGCATTTTCACTTGTCAGCGCGGAGGGAATTGATTTTCATAATTCCCATGAGCAGGAATTCCGCTGGCTGGCATCACAGGGATTTGATGTCGTGGAATACCGCGTGGTGACTGCTGACAGTCTGGATGCAGCCATGGATGCGTTCGAAGAGAAGATCAAGGACAATCCGTTTCCGTCTGACGGACTTGTGGCACTGTATGATGACATCGCTTACGGCGAATCACTCGGCACAACTGCAAAATTCCCGCGTAATGCGATTGCATTTAAATGGGCGGATGAGAAACGCAGCACACATTTGCGTGAGATTGAGTGGAGTCCCTCGCGAACGGGCCTTCTGAATCCGGTCGCAATATTCGATCCGGTTGATCTTGAGGGATCTACGGTTTCCCGGGCAAGCGTGCATAATGTCAGTATTGTGAAGGAGTTAAAGCTCGGAATCGGAGATGAGCTGGAAGTTTACAAGGCCAATATGATCATCCCGCAGATTGCCGTGAATCTGACCGCAAGCGGTACGGCAGAGATTCCGGCGTTCTGTCCTGTCTGCGGCGGTCCGACTGAAATCCGGACCGGCGGCGAGGCTGTTGAGACGCTTTACTGTTCGAATCCGGACTGTCCCGCAAAGCAGATGAAATCATTTACGCTGTTTGTCAGCAGAGACGCGCTCAACATGGACGGTATTTCCGAATCAACGCTGGAAAAGTTCATGGCACACGGCCTTATTCACGATTACGCGGATCTGTTCCGTCTGGAAGAACACAGGGAAACTATTATACAGATGGATGGATTTGGCGAGCTTTCCTGCAGCAACCTGCTGGAAAGCATTGAGAAAGCCAGAACGACAACCGTCTCCAGACTGCTGTATGCACTGGGCATTCCGGAGATCGGCACAGCGACTGCCCGGCTGATCAGCCGCGCATTCCAGGAAGACCTGGAGGCGGTCCGGCATGCAGATGCGGAACAGCTTGCCGCACTGGAAGGGATCGGGGCAGTGATCGCACGGTCCTTTGAAGCATGGTGGGCGGATACAAAACATGCGGCATCTGTGGATGCGCTGCTTCCGTTCCTGACATTTACACAGGAATTCCAGAATCAGGGCGAGCAGAAGCTGGAAGGACTGACATTTGTAATTACGGGAAGTCTGAATCATTTTGCCAACCGGAATGCACTGAAGAAGCTGATCGAGGATCTCGGCGGCAAAGTAACCGGGAGTGTCAGTGCGAAGACCAGCTTCCTGATCAACAATGATGTGACCTCCACGTCAGGCAAAAACAAAAAGGCGGCGGAACTGCAGATCCCGATTCTCTCGGAAGAAGATTTTATTGCCAGGTTCACGCCGGATGCGTTCTGATCCGCCACGAAAACGGCTTTGTTCTGGAACGCACCGCCTGTTGAGCACGGGTACTTTTGATCTGTGTTGAAAGAAAACTTGGCGAACCATGCGCCGTATGGTATGATGAACGGTGTTTGATTTTTTGAAAACTTGAATAAGATAAGCAGCAAACGGGATGTATTTTTATCCGTCGTATGGATGAAAGTGCAGACCGGGATTAATGAGAGGAGTAACCGGTATGCCACTGAAGGTGCAGCGTGATTTGCCTGCAAAGGAAATACTGGAACATGAAAATATATTCGTCATGGATGAGGACCGTGCGATGCATCAGGACATTCGTCCGCTGCAGATCCTGATCCTGAATCTGATGCCGCTCAAGGAGGATACAGAGCTGCAGATCTTAAGGTGTCTCGCAAATTCACCGATTCAGGTGGATGTATCCTTTATGGTGGTTTCCAGTCACACGTCAAAAAACACTTCGAAGAGTCATCTGAACAAGTTCTACACGGCTTTTTCAGAAGTGCGCGATCAGTATTTTGACGGCATGATCGTAACCGGTGCGCCGGTGGAGCTGATGCCGTTTGAGGAAGTGGATTACTGGCCTGAGATGGTGGAAATCATGGACTGGTCAGAGACGCATGTGACATCTACCATGTACCAGTGCTGGGGGGCACAGGCAGCGCTCTATCATTTTTACGGAATTGATAAGCGGGAGCGGCCGAAAAAGCTCTTCGGACTTTTCAGACAGCCGGTTATGAAACGGAAGACACCGCTTGTGCGCGGCTTTGATGATGTATTTCTCGCACCACATTCCAGATATACGGAAGTAAATGAAGAGCAGCTGCATGCCTGCGACAAGGTAACGGTCCTCTCGGAGTCAGCGGAGGCCGGCCTGTTCCTGGCCATGGCAGACGAAGGACGCAAAATATTCGTGCAGGGACATCCGGAGTACGACCGGATGACGCTGGACCAGGAGTACCGCAGAGATACGGAGCGCGGCCTGGGAACAGCGCTTCCGGAAAATTATTATCCGAACGATGATCCGAATGAGACGCCGCTGCTTCTGTGGCGCGCACTTTCCTTCAACCTGTATAACAACTGGCTGAATTACTATGTCTATCAGGTGACACCATACCACTTGAACGGTGCGCCGGATTTTGACCGCTGATGATTTTATACAAAGGATAGTTTATGATTTTAGATGTTTTACTGGATGCTGTCATTGACACACTGAAGCTGCTGCCGTTCCTGTTTCTGACGTATCTTCTGATGGAATACATGGAGAGCAGGACGGGCGAGAAGTCGGCGGATGCGCTCAGCCGCATGGGTAAGATCGGTCCGCTTTTCGGCGGCGCAGTCGGCGTTGTTCCGCAGTGCGGATTTTCTGCAGCGGCAGCAAGTCTGTATTCCGGCGGCGTCATCACAATCGGCACGCTGCTGGCAGTTTTTCTGTCTACATCAGATGAAATGCTCCCGATATTTATTTCAGAAGCAGTTGCCCCGGCAATCATTATCCGGATTCTGCTGACGAAGCTGGTGCTGGCTGTTATTTCCGGATTCTTCATTGATTTTATTCTGAAACATGTTCTGCGCTATATGGGCATCCGCAAGGAGATCCATGATCTCTGCGAGCAGGAACACTGTCACTGTGAAGAAGAGGAGCACGGGATCCTGAAGCCGGCACTGATTCACACACTGCATATTACACTTTTTATTTTTTTGATTTCAATTGTGATTGGTTTTCTGGTTGAAGGAATCGGGGAGGCCGCGCTGGCCACGCTTCTGACAAAGCGGAAATTCATCGGTGTGGTGCTTGCGGCAGTCATCGGACTGATCCCGAACTGTGCTGCATCGGTCATGATCACGGAACTTTATCTGAAAGGGATTCTGGCTGCAGGTCAGATGATGTCAGGGCTTCTGGTGGGCGCAGGCGTCGGCCTTCTGGTTCTGTTCCGGACGAACAACCGGCATATGAAGGAAAATCTTCAGATCACGGCGCTTCTTTTTGCGTGTGGTATTTTCTGGGGACTTCTGATCGAAGGTCTGGGAATTACCTTTCTCTGAAGCTTCCGATGGGATAAGGAATATTTATGAAAGAATTAAAGTTATTAAATCAGCCACAAAGAGAAGCGGTCCTCCAGACAGAGGGGCCGCTTTTAATACTGGCGGGTGCCGGGTCTGGCAAAACCCGGGTTCTGACACACCGCATTGCATATATGATCAGCGAATGTGATGTGAAGCCATGGAACATCCTGGCCATCACATTTACCAATAAGGCCGCAGGAGAGATGCGGGAGCGGGTAGACAGGCTGGTCGGATTCGGGTCCGATCAGATCTGGGTTGCAACCTTTCACGCGACCTGTGCACGGATTCTCCGACGCCACATAGACCGTATCGGATTCACCTCGAATTTTGCAATCTACGATACCGATGACAGCAGGCAGGTGATGAAAACGGTCATCAAACAGCTGGAGTTAAATCCGAAAGTCTATAAGGAACGCGGTCTTCTGGCAAAAATTTCCGCGGCGAAAAATGAGCTGATTACGCCGGACGCGTTTGAAGAGCAGGCAAAACGCTGGGAGGAGAAGCAGATTGCGGCGGCATACCGCCAGTACCAGGAAATTCTGCACCGCAACAACGCGCTGGATTTTGATGATCTGCTGGTAAAGACGGTGGAACTGTTCCGGCGGGAGCCGGAAGTCCTGGATTATTACCAGGAGCGGTTCCGCTATATTCTGATTGATGAATACCAGGACACCAATACGGCACAGTTCGCGCTGGTGAAGCTGCTTGCGTCGAAATACCGCAATCTCTGTGTCGTGGGAGATGATGACCAGTCGATCTATAAATTCCGGGGCGCCAATATCCGGAATATTCTGAACTTCGAATTTGAATATCCGGAGGCAGCAGTCATCCGGCTTGAACAGAATTATCGTTCGACGAGAAAAATTCTGGACGCCGCAAACGGCGTGATTGCGAACAATGAAGGGCGCAAGAAGAAGCATCTCTGGACAGATCTGGGGGACGGTGCAGAGATTGTTTACCGCCAGTTTGAAAACGGCTATGAAGAAGCAGAGTTTGTGGCGGCGGACATCGAGAAGAAGCACAGCAGAGGGAAGTCTTACAGTGATTTCGCTGTGCTGTACAGAACCAATGCCCAGTCCCGTATGTTGGAAGAATCCATGGTGATCGCCAATATTCCGTATAAGGTTGTCGGCGGCATCAATTTCTATGCCAGAAAAGAGATCAAGGATGTTCTGTCATATTTGAAGACAATCGATAACGGACAGGATGATCTTGCCTGTATGCGGATCATCAACATTCCGCGGCGCGGGATCGGCCAGACTTCGATTGCCCGTGTGATGAATTACGCACAGGATCATTCGCTCAGCTTCTATGCAGCACTTCTGGAGGCAAACCAGATTCCGGGTCTCGGACGTGCGGCGGCGAAGATCAAAGGATTCACATCGCTGATTCAGAGACTGCGCGCAGAACTGGATGACGGAACCCTTACCATTGCAGGTCTCCTGGAAGAGCTGTTCAATGAGACCGGTTATCTGAAAGATCTGGAGGCAGAGGAGACGCCGGAAGCCGAGGCGCGGATCGAGAATATCAGTGAACTGACATCCAAAATCGAAGAATATGAGGCGCAGACAGAGACATCAACACTGTCAGACTTTCTGCAGCAGGTCTCACTTGTGGCGGATATCGACTCTGTAGAAGAAGGCAGCGACTACGTGCTTCTGATGACGATGCACGCAGCAAAAGGACTGGAATTTGAGTCGGTCTATCTTGTCGGCATGGAAGAGGGACTTTTCCCGGGATATATCGCATCCGGCGATTCAGAAGAACTGGAAGAAGAGCGGCGGCTGTGCTATGTGGGCATCACACGCGCAAAGCGCGAACTGACCCTGACATCAGCCATGCGGCGGATGATCCGCGGCGAGACACAGTTCATGCGTCCGTCCCGGTTTATCAAAGAAATACCGCCGGAGCTGCTTCAGATGACAAGAAATACAGCATATCAGGTAAATAAAATGACAGATAACAATGCAAATGAGAAAACAAGACCCGTTTCAGAACCCAAAGTAAGAGGTGTCGGCGAGCCGGGCGGCGGGATCAGTAAATTTGCCCGCAAGAGCCAGGCCGTTCCCTTCAAGATGCGCGAATTTACGGTGACAAAGGCAGACCATCTGGACTACGGAGTAGGCGACCGTGTCCGCCATGTCAAATTCGGCGAGGGAACCGTACAGAAGATCGAAGACGGCAAGCGCGACTATGAGGTCGTCGTAGACTTCGACCGCGTCGGCGAGCGCAGGATGATGGCTTCATTCGCGAAGCTTGTACGAATCTGAGCGTTCAATAAAAAACCGGGCGGCCGTGGGTGAAAGGGTGAGTCAAGGAGAAACGTCCCCTTTGACTCACCCTTTTTCACTCACAGCCGCCCGGTTTCGTTTAGTCCTGCCAGCGTGCAGCCCAGCGCGACCGGTAAACAATCTGATAAGAAACATAATTGATCACCAGCGCCGCGAAAACATCGAGAATCGAGTGCTGCTTCAGAAACAGGGTCGACGCGATGATGAAAACCGTCAGGAGCAGCAGAAGACTGACGAGCCAGCGTTTGTCCTTCATCCAGTCACAGGAGCGAAGTGCCATGTAGGCACAGACAGAGTTGTACACATGCATGCTCGGGAAGACATTGGTCGGTGTATCGCGGTTGTACAGATTTTCTACCATGCGTGTAAAAATATTCTGATGCGCAAAAGTTTCCGGACGCAGATCCAGTCCGTTCGGATACAGCCAGCTGATCAGGAGAAAGATGGTCATGCCGATGATCATATTGATCTCGAAGCGGTAATATTCCTTCGGCGGCCGGTTGACCAGAACAAAAAACGCAACGGTTCCCATAATATAGACGAACCAGGCATTATATGGAATAATGAAGTACTCACAGAAGGGTATTTTATAATCGACGGGGGCGGATATCAGATGATATCCGCTTCCTGCTGTTACGTGATGTTCCAGCAGAATAAACGCAATATAATAGCCCAGTGCGTAGACCGGAAGCGCCCACCAGCGGAAGACACAGCGCCGTTTCAGTTCAAAGAAAATGTCTTTCAGAAGTTTAAACATGTATGCTGCAGAGCCTTTCAGTTTAATTTGCGTGAGAATAATAATGCCTGCGTTGATCCTCCGGCAGCCCGCGAGGTCAGAGACCGCGATTGAACGCAGTGGATCACTTCCCCTGCTTCAGGCGCGCAGAGCGTCAGACGGTGGGTTTGAACTGCCGAATTCTATGATCAGGCGGGGCGGATGCGCTCGAAGATCGCGGCGCACCCGGATTGTCTGCAGATAAGGAAATCTTCCTGTGTACGGATGGTCCACAGAAAGCAGGGGGTCCGAAACAATTTACGGACAGCACGGAACCCGGTTGTACCGGTGTCTGCAAACCGATAGGAGATAAAATGCGGCCGCCCGAGTGTGTTGACCAGCAGCGTGGTGGCGAGCCATCTTGCGGGCGCTGCGACATTCAGCGTGCGCGGAAAACGGGCGGAAAGCTGTCCGCGCAGAACTTCCGGCCTGTTTTTCTTCAGCCAGCGCAGGCCGAATGTATTAAAGGATTCGATTATATACGGGCCTCGGTAGCTGTCAAGCAGATGCATGACGGCACTGCACAGGGAAAGATCCGAAGACGGAAGCTTCAGTTCAATCAGCAGCGGCACGCGGCCGTCAACGACAGCAAGCACTTCGGAAAACAGCGGAATCGGCTCTGCTGTACCGGCAAGATGCAAAGCAGAGAGTGTGTTCCAGTCAGTCTGTTCAATCATGAATGAAGTTCCGCACATGCGGGCCGTTGTATTATCGTGAAAAACAATGACCTGTCCATCAGCAGTCAGATGCACATCCAGTTCAATTGCATAGCCGGCATCCGCTGCTGCTGCAAATGCAGACAGACTGTTTTCCGGAATTCCCGCTGCGGTATCCCACAGGCCGCGATGGGCGTAGTGGTATGACAGGAAGGACGCCAGTTCTCCGCGTCTGTCCGGGGCCGGATGAATCATCCAGATCAACAGTGCAAAGACGCCTGCTGCTGTAAGAAATACGATAAGAATCCAGAACATTTCTGATATCTCCATCCGGGCGCATAATCCTGCGAAAAACATGTAAAGATGAGCCCGGTTCAAACTTGTACTATCATACATGAAATCGGCGGTCACGTAAATAGTTTCGTTTTACTAATATTCAAAACTATGGTAAGATTGATTGAATCAAAATGATAAGGTTACTGAATGAAATAACTTTTAAAAATGTACACAGAATCAGGAGGACTTCATGAGCAGCGTCAAACGTGTTTATGTTGAAAAAAAGCCGGAATTTGCAGTAGCGGCGGACAGTCTGCTGCACGAAATCAGAGAATATCTGGGACTTACTGACGTGACAGGCGTCAGGATCCTGATCCGTTATGATGTGGAGAATATCAGTGAGGACGTTTATGAGAAGGCATGCCACGTCGTCTTCTCGGAGCCGCCGGTCGATGTTTTATATGAAGAGACATTTCCGCTTGCAGCGGACGAGACGGTTTTCTCGGTCGAATATCTTCCGGGCCAGTTTGATCAGCGTGCGGACTCTGCCGTACAGTGTATCCAGTTCCTGCGCGGGGAAGAGCAGCCGCTGATCCGGACAGCGACAACCTATGTCCTGAAAGGCAGCATCCGTGATGAAGAACTGGAATCTGTCAAGAAGCTCTGCATCAATCCCGTGGATTCCCGGGAAACAGGCGCTGATAAGCCGGAAACACTGGCGATGGATTTCCCGGAGCCGGATGATATTCAGATCTTTGAAGGATTTACCGGGATGGCAGAGGCGGATCTGAAGACTCTGTACGACAGCCTCGGACTTGCCATGACATTTGCTGATTTCCAGTTTATCCAGAAATACTTCGGAGAAGAGGAGCACCGTGATCCGACCGTGACGGAGATCCGCGTGCTGGATACCTACTGGTCAGATCACTGCCGTCACACGACATTCCTGACGGAACTGAAGGATATCACCTTCGGAGAGGGCGCATACAAAGCCCCGATTATTGCAAGTTATGACCGCTATATTTCCGACAGGGAGGTTCTGTACAAAGGCCGCGACGACAAATTCCTCTGCCTGATGGATCTGGCTGTGATCGCAGTTAAGAAACTGAAAGCTGAAGGAAAACTGACAGACCAGGAAGAGACGGATGAGATTAATGCCTGCAGTATCGTTGTACCTGTGGATGTTGATGGCGAATATGAAGAGTGGCTGATCAACTTCAAAAATGAGACACACAATCATCCGACTGAGATTGAGCCGTTCGGCGGTGCTGCCACCTGTCTCGGCGGTGCGATCCGCGATCCGCTTTCCGGCAGAACCTATGTTTATCAGGCTATGCGTGTAACCGGTGCCGCAGATCCGACCCGCCCGGTCGGTGAGACAATTCCCGGCAAGCTTCCGCAGAAGAACCTGACAAGAGATGCAGCGCGTGGATACAGCTCCTACGGCAACCAGATCGGACTTGCGACCGGTTATGTCAAGGAGATCTATCATCCGAATTATGTTGCAAAACGAATGGAGATCGGCGCAGTCATGGGCGCCGCACCGCGCCGCGCAGTTATGCGTGAAACCTCCGAACCGGGCAATGTCATCATTCTGCTCGGCGGACGCACCGGACGCGACGGCATCGGCGGCGCAACCGGTTCGTCCAAGAAACATACGGCAACATCGATCGAGACCTGCGGTGCAGAAGTCCAGAAGGGTAATGCGCCGACCGAGCGCAAACTGCAGCGCATGTTCCGCAGAGAGGAAGTCAGCAGACTGATCCGCAAGTGCAATGACTTCGGTGCAGGCGGCGTATCCGTCGCAATCGGTGAGCTGGCAGACGGTCTGCAGATCGATCTGGATCAGGTGCCGAAGAAATATGCGGGCCTGGACGGCACAGAACTTGCGATTTCCGAGTCGCAGGAGCGTATGGCAGTGGTCGTTGACGCTGCAGATGTCGATGAATTTATGGGATATGCGGCAGAGGAAAATCTGGAAGCATACAAGGTGGCTGTCGTCACCGAAGAGCCGCGTCTGGTACTGAACTGGCGCGGAAAGACCATTGTAAATCTGTCCCGCGCATTCATGAATACAAACGGCGCACATCAGGAAGCCTCCGTACATGTGGATATTCCTGAGGAAGCCGGCAATCCGCTGGTTCGCTGCGGTGATATCGCCGATGTAAAGGCGGCATGGCTCGGACAGCTTTCCGACCTGAACGGCTGTTCCCAGAAGGGCCTGGTAGAAATGTTTGATTCCTCCATCGGCGCAGCCAGCACCCTGATGCCGTACGGCGGAAGATACCAGATGACAGAGACACAGTCTATGATCGCCAAGGTACCTGTATTAAATGGCGAGACAACGACGGTCACAATGATGAGCTACGGATTTGATCCGTATGTTTCCAGCTGGAGCCCTTATCACGGAGCAGTCTATGCTGTGACAGAGTCTATGGCAAAGATTGTCGCATCCGGCGGTGATTTCCGGAAAATTCATTTCACGTTCCAGGAGTACTTCCGCCGCATGAGTGAAGATCCGGCGCGCTGGAGCCAGCCGTTTGCCGCACTGCTCGGTGCCTATGAGGCACAGGTGCGTTACGGCCTTGCGTCCATCGGCGGCAAGGACAGCATGTCCGGCAGCTTCGATGAGATAGACGTGCCGCCGACGCTGGTATCCTTTGCGGTTGACGTGGGACATGTCTCAGACGTAATTACACCGGAACTGAAAAATGCCGGCAGCAAACTGGTCTGGATCCGGATTCCGCGCGATGATCAGTATCTTCCGGATTATGAAGGCGTCATGGATCTGTATGACCGCGTGCATCAGGATATGCAGGCAGGCCGCGTTCTCTCTGCATATGCACTGAATCGGTTTGGTATAGCGCAGGCCGTCAGCAAAATGGCCTTCGGCAGCCAGCTTGGCGTCAGAATTGAGCACAATGTAGACGCAAGAGATCTGTTCAGCCCGGCCTTCGGCGATCTGATTCTGGAGATCGCGGATGGCGAAGTCGGCAATCTTGCCTGCACGTATACAGTCATCGGTGAAGTAACAGAGAACTTTGCATTTGAATATTGTGATACCGTGATCGACGGACAGGAGGCACTGGATGCATGGAGTGCGCCGCTTTCCGGCATTTTCCGTCAGGTCTCCGGCGCAGAGCCGAATCAGATCGAGATCGAAGACCAGGGAATCTATCAGGCGAAAGAGATCCACATTTGCGCGCATAAGATCGCACAGCCGACCGTATTTATCCCGGTATTCCCGGGCAGCAACTGCGAGTTTGACAGTGCAAAGGCATTTGAGCGCGCGGGCGCGAAGGTCGAGACAAAAATCTTCCGCAATCTGAGTGCAAATGATATCTTCGAGTCAGTAGATCTCTTTGCAAAGACCATTGACCAGGCGCAGATTATCATGTTCCCGGGCGGATTCTCGGCAGGCGATGAACCGGATGGTTCCGCAAAATTCTTCGCGACGGCATTCCAGAACGAGAAGATCAAAGAAGCAGTCACAAGGATGCTGGAAGAGCGGGACGGTCTTGCACTGGGCATCTGCAACGGCTTCCAGGCACTGATCAAGCTCGGACTCGTGCCGCACGGTGCGATTACAGGACAGCAGGCAGATTCTCCGACACTGACATTCAATACCATCGGACGCCATATTTCCAAGATGGCATATACCCGTGTGGTATCGACAAAATCCCCGTGGCTTGCCGGCACAGAAGAAGGCGGCATCTACGCAATTCCTGCTTCCCACGGCGAAGGCAGATTTGTCGCAAACAAAGAGTGGATTGAAAAACTGCAGGCAAACGGACAGATCGCAACCCGTTACTGTGATCTTGACGGCAGATTTACCGATGATGAATACTGGAACATCAACGGCTCCTACTTCAACATCGAAGGAATCACCAGCCCGGACGGCCGCGTCTTCGGTAAAATGTGCCACGCAGAGCGCCGCGGCGACGGTGTTGCCATCAACATCTACGGCGAACAGGATATGAAGATCTTCGAATCCGGCGTAGCATATTTTAAATAATTGATTTTTCGTAAAGCATAAACTATACTGAAAAAAAACTTGAAAGGAAGGGCATAAAGAAATGGGCCTTTTAGAAGACTGGCGTGCCATCGCCTATAACCGCAGCGAAGATGCAAACGTACTGCAGAAGTTCTGGGATGAGTATTTTCTGATCGAGAAGGGAATCTATGAAAAGCTTCTGACCAACCCTGACGAGGAAGTCCGCGGTACGGTCAAAGAACTGGCTGATAAATATGAGATTGAGCCACTGACCATGGTCGGATTTCTGGACGGTATTAATGACAGCCTTGTGACGCCGAACCCGATTGAGGAGACACTTGCGGAAGATACTGAAGTAAGTCTTGCGTTTGATAAAGAGAAGCTCTACAAGAATATGGTTGATGCGAAGGCAGACTGGTTATATGAGCTCCCGCAGTGGGATGCCATCTATTCAGAGGAAAAGCGCAAAGAGCTTTATCTGGAACAGAAGAAATCCGGTACAGTTGTGAAGCCGAAGAAGATCGGACGAAATGATCCGTGTCCATGTGGAAGCGGCAAGAAATACAAACACTGCTGCGGACGCTGACCGGATAATCCGGTGGCAGCCGCGCAATAAGACATGCGGACAAGTATCGGATAGCAGGATGAACAGTCTCCCTCTATTCCGGCCGGGAGCCGGGATGCGGGAGACTTTCTTACTGAACAGGAACATTCTCTCCGAACCCCTGTCCTGTAAAACCCTCCCTGCCGGAGTGGTTTTCATCTTTGGTGAATTTTCAAGGAGAAACTGTAGTTATGAAAATCAATTACACTGCGCAGGCCAATAAGGCGCTGCGCTGTGCAGAAGACCTCGCGTTTACGTGGAGTCACGGATACATCGGCACGGAACATATCCTTGCCGGCCTGATCCGGGAAGGACACGGAACTGCGGCAATGGTGCTTTCGGAGGCCGGAGTTGTATACGATAAGCTGGTCGAGCTGATTGATGTACTGATTGCACCGGACCGGAGCGGGGATACCGTCCTCCTGCCGGAGTTTACACCGAAGGCAGAGCAGCTGCAGAAGGATGCAGCACTTGAAGCTTCGCGCTTTTTCAGTGAAAAGGTCGGAACCGAGCATCTGCTGCTGGCGCTGCTCAAGGAACCCGAGAGTGTTGCACTGCGTCTGCTGTTTACGATGGGCGTTGATCTGCGTGCATTATTCGTTAATTTGCTGCGTGCAATGGGGCAGAACGATCAGGAGATCCGGGCGGAAGCCGACCGCATGCATGCGGGTGATGATACTTCCGGGACGCCGACGCTCAACCAGTACAGCCGCGATTTGACGGAAATGGCAAGAAATCATCTGTTGGACCCGGTGATCGGGCGCGAGACCGAGATTGAGCGGCTGGTACAGATTCTGAGCCGCAGAACAAAGAATAATCCGTGTCTGATCGGGGAACCCGGCGTCGGCAAGACAGCGATTGTAGAAGGTCTCGCCACGGAGATTGCCGCAGGGAATGTACCTGAGACCGTGCGCGATAAACGGCTGGTTGTACTGGATCTTTCCGGAATGGTCGCAGGATCCAAGTACCGCGGCGAATTTGAACAGCGCATCAAAAACGTGATTCAGGAAGTGACGGCGAACAAGAATATTCTGTTATTTGTTGACGAGATACATACCATGATCGGCGCAGGCGGCGCCGAGGGGGCACTGGATGCTTCGAACATTCTAAAGCCATCCCTTTCACGCGGGGAAATCCAGCTGATCGGTGCGACAACGATCGACGAATACAGAAAATACATCGAGAAGGATGCGGCTCTGGAGCGGCGTTTTCAGCCTGTGACGGTTTCCGAACCGGATGAGGCGCATGCTGTAAAGATCCTGTACGGTCTGCGGCCGTATTATGAGGCACACCATGGGCTGAAAATACAGGACGAAGCGCTGACGGCGGCCGTCAGGATGAGCATCCGTTATCTGAATGACCGGTTCCTTCCGGATAAGGCCATTGATCTGATTGACGAGACAGCTTCCAGAGTGCGGCTTTCCGGATATCGCATCACAGATGATGGCGCAGCTGCGGAAGCTGCTGCATATGAAAAGAAGCATAAAGAACTGACGGCGCAGATGGAAGATGCACTGCGGCGGGATGATATCACCGGTGCCATGAGCCTGCAGGGCGATCTTCTCCGGCTGCAGGAAGCACATGAGAAGAAGCAGGCTGCTGCAGAGAAGAAGCTCGCTGCCAGAGAAGTGACAGCGGAGGATATTGCAGGCACCGTTTCTGCGTGGACGAAGATACCGCTTGAAAAAATCGCGGAGGGTGAGTCCAGACGTCTCGCGAAACTTGAGCAGATTCTGCATAAGCGTGTTGTCGGACAGGACGAGGCCGTGCGGGCTGTTTCCCGCGCGATCCGTCGCGGCAGAGTCGGCCTGAAGGATCCGAACAGACCGGTGGGATCATTTCTGTTTCTGGGCCCGACAGGTGTCGGCAAAACAGAACTTTCCAAGGCACTGGCGGAGGCTGTATTCGGCAGTGAGGCATCGATCATCCGTGTTGACATGTCCGAATACATGGAGAAACACAGCGTTTCCAAGCTGATCGGCTCACCGCCCGGTTATGTCGGATATGATGAAGGCGGCCAGCTGTCTGAGAAAATCAGAAGAAATCCATACAGTGTGCTTTTGTTTGATGAGATTGAGAAGGCACAT
>JAFRGW010000160.1 GCA_017433615.1 Eubacterium sp. | reverse complement strand
CGCTTCCATTACCGTTGAAAATGCCGTCAGCTGACGGTTTTCACCGGTATCCTGCCCGGGTGTGCGGACAAAAGGATACAGCAGCCAGGGCACGGTAATCATCCCGGCAAATATGACTGTCATCAGTTTATCGGCAGCTCTGCTCATCCGGGCTCCTTTCTAGAACTGGGCATAGATAAAAGACTGGAATGTGCCGCTCACCATGCCCATGATGCTCAGCGCCAGCAGAATGACAACAAAGAAATTGACGGCATGATCCAGCCCGGGATATTCCTTCCCGGTCAGCCGGGAAAGACCTTCCTGCAGGAAACCGCTGCCGGCAAAACCCAGGATCATCAGCAGGATGACCTTCGGCTGCAGCAGCTGCACAGCGGTCAGTGTTCCGGTACACGGCAGAAACATTTTCCGGTAATAAGACAGGGCTGCCGCGGCATTTTCCGCCCGGAACAGCACCCACCCCATCAGCACGGCAAACCCGGCATACAGACGGCCGGCAAGCCGGGATTTCTGCAGCAGCCGCAGCAGGCCCATGCGCTCGATGACAACCAGCACACCGTTCAGCAGGCCCCACAGCAGGTAATTCATGCCCGTGCCATGCCAGATCCCGGTCGCCAGGAATACCATCATCAGATTGAAATATGTCCGGGCCTGCCCCCTGCGGTTGCCGCCCAGCGGTATATAGAGATACTGCCGGAACCATGTACCCAGGGAGATATGCCAGCGCCGCCAGAATTCGGTGATGGAACCCGAAAGATACGGATAATCAAAATTCTTTTTCAGTTCAATGCCCAGCATCCGGCTGATTCCCAGAGCCATGTCCGAATAGCCGCTGAAATCATAGTAGATCTGCAGCATATAGCACAGTGCGCCTACCCAGGCAGCCCCGGTTGTCAATGCCGCAATATCCCCGAACGTCCGCTGCACCACCAGCGCCAGGACATCCGCAATCAGCACTTTCTTGCCCAGTCCGAAAGCATACTGCCGCACCCCGCCGGCGAACTGTCCCGTATCAAAATGTTTCTCTTCGCTGACAGCAGCGGAAAAATCACGGGCAGAGGCAATCGGGCCCATGAGCAGTTTCGGAAAGAAGGCAATATATATCATGAAGTCTGCCGGGCTGACGGGGCATTCCTTCTGTTCCCGGTAAAGGTCCATCAGAAAGGAAACCAGCGAGAAGGAAATGAACGATATGCCGGCCGGCACCAGCAGCCAGGGTTTCGATCCGTCCATGAGCGGCGCATAACGGCAGAACACCAGCATGCCAAGGCTCAGGACAACACCTGCCCCCAGCCAGGCCTTCCGGCTGTTTCCCGCAGCATTCGCCATCTGCCGGGCCAGACCGTAAACAGCCAGGCAGACCGCCAGCACAATGATGACATGATACGGATCATTCCAGGCCCAGTAAAAAAGACTCAGTCCGAGCAGAGCCGCTTTTCTTCCCTTCCCGTGACACAGCCAGTAACCAGCCAGGCACAGCGGCAGGAACAGCCACAGAAACAGCATGGAATTAAAAGTCATCGATATCCGTTCCCTCTTCCGGTATTTACATATTCTAGCATATGCCGGTTTTTCCCTGCAGACAAAAAAAGAATGCCCCTGACGGAGCATTCCTTATTCAGGTTCAGATCTTGTTGTCGCAGCCGAGGACATCAACGATCTTGTGCTTGACCAGTTCCTTGATGTTGGCCCGGGCCGGCTTCAGGTACTGACGCGGGTCAAAATCAGCCGGATGGTCATGGAAATGCTTGCGGATTGTACCGGTCATCGCCAGACGCAGGTCAGAGTCGATGTTGATCTTGCAGACAGCCATGGCAGCAGCCTTGCGCAGCTGTTCTTCCGGAACGCCCACAGCATCCGGCATGTTGCCGCCGTTTTCGTTAATCATCTTGACATATTCCTGCGGAACGGAGCTGGAGCCGTGCAGAACGATCGGGAAGCCCGGCAGACGCTTGGAGACTTCTTCCAGGATGTCAAACCGCAGCGGCGGCGGAACCAGGACACCCTCTTCGTTTCTTGTGCACTGTTCCGGCTTGAACTTGTATGCGCCGTGGCTTGTGCCGATGGCAATAGCCAGGGAATCGCAGCCGGTTCTTCTGACAAATTCCTCGACATCTTCCGGACGGGTATAAGAAGAATCCTCTGCCGCAACATTGACTTCGTCTTCTACACCAGCCAGAGTACCGAGTTCTGCTTCTACAACAACACCACGGGCATGTGCATATTCAACAACCTGCTTGGTGATGGCAATATTCTCTTCAAACGGCTTGGAGGAAGCATCAATCATAACGGATGTGAAACCGTCATCGATGCAGGACTTGCAGGTCTCAAAACTGTCGCCATGGTCCAGATGCAGGACGATCGGCAGACCGGTTTCAATCTCGGCAGCTTCTACCAGCTTGACCAGATATGTACGGTTAGCATAGGCACGGGCGCCTTTGGAAACCTGCAGGATAACCGGGGCATTGCATTCCTTGGCAGCCTCAGTAATACCCTGAATGATTTCCATGTTGTTGACATTGAAAGCACCGATGGCATAACCGCCATTGTACGCTTTCTCAAACATTTCTTTTGATGTTACGAGTGGCATAATATCAAATCTCCTTTTCACTGCCCTATATTATAAGCCTTTCCGTTCCATTTGAACATCTGCATATTGATTTTATCTGCAGTTCTGTTATTATTATTAAGCCTGATGCCGCTTTAGTATAATGGCAATACGCAGCAATGGTAATGCTGAACTGGCAGTTCAATTCTGCCAAGCGGCACCATGAAGTCAAAAATCCGCATAGCTATGCGGATTTTTTAATGTCTGCTTCTCTTTTAGTGTGGATTTCAGTGTGGATTATGCAAACCAGAGGCCTTTTTTTGTCCACAAGTCAGATTTCCACGCGTGGTGAAATGACGTACATAGTAATACTGATTTTGAAGTAATACTGATATAAAAAACTGATGATGATATAGATACACCGTCAGATTTGACGTTATTCTTTCTTATCTCCAGGCATTACAACACTTGGGAAAGAATTGCTGAGATGCATGACGATATCAAGTTGATTTGTAACATCAGCGTTTCTCGTGAATGATGCCAGTATACGGGCAATCGTTCTGAGGACTGCGGGATCATCTGATTCAGAGATCATCTGTTTGATAAACAGCCTCTTTTCATCTGTTGTGTTAAACTTGTCCGGAACACTGCCGGTATAATGCGTCAGCTCCAAAACAACATCCAATAGATACCGCAGCATTTTTGGATCAACATAATCCATCATAAGCCTGCATGTAGTACTCAGCACGTTATCATTACTGATATTATCAACACACTTTTTTATCTGTTCTCTCTTTTGCGTAAGGATTTCACCGAGTCCGGTTTCCTGCAGCATTTCATCTTCCGACAGATAAGAAACGATTACTGATGGACCATCATTTTCATCAAAAAAATAATCCATATCGATTTTTAACACATCTGCCATTTTCTTTAGTGTTGCTGCCCGGGGCTCATGGGATGTTGTTTCCCAACGCAGAATATCCCGATACTTAACACCGATCAATTTGGCAAAACTTGTGCGATCCAGCTCACGGAATTCACGGGCAAATTGTATCTTCTGTCCAATCTTCATTGTTTCCCCCACATGGATATTATAGAAAATATATATTTCAAAAACAAATAATGTTGATCTCTAATAGGGCTTTATTTGTTTACAAACTATTCTACGAGAAGACCGCAAAACTTAGCGGTTTGATGTAAACAAAAACAGTCTGCCGCGGCGGACTGTTTTTATCTAT
>JAFRGW010000159.1 GCA_017433615.1 Eubacterium sp. | reverse complement strand
CATAAACAGCTCCGGGATGAGCCAGAAGTTCAAGTCCGCACCCGCGTTTTTTTGAAAGAGCTTCTGCATCCGAAAGCACAGCCCGCATTCTTCTCAGATCAAAACAACCGGAGAGCAGAACCCCTAAAAACACACGCTCTTCCATCTGGCAGAGAAGGCTTTTCCAGCGTCGCCGATTGAGAAAAGACAGAATGCTGAGCAGAAAGGATTTGATGATGTTGACGGGAGGGAAAGGAAGAATCCGGAAAAAATTCTTCAAATAGACAGAGACAGGTTCTGCAGGGAACCTGATATAGGAAACCGGAAGCATTTCATCCCGAATGACCTCCATCAATGCATCGAACACCACCGGGATCATATGCCAGTGCGCATGCCCGTCAATGCGGAGAGGCAGGTTTTTTTCCTGAAATACAGGAAGAAGAGCGCGAATCTGAGCAGATAGTTCTCTCTTCAGCTGCTGCTTGTAAGCGTCTCTCTTCCCAGACAGTGAGCAGAAGAGCAACTCACCGAAACCAACAGAGAAGACACCCTTTTGATCTGTCAGCAGAGGGACCAAGCAAGGATCGGCAAGGCTATGGCCCTGCATTAGATTCAAATGAATCGTCAATGCAAGATGATTATCAGTTAAAAATGTAAGACACTCTGTAAGCTCGTCTCCGTTCGGGAAAACACTGATGCCGTTGAGTGCTCCGGATTCCTGACATTGCAGAATTCGTTTGCTCTGCGCGGTAAATAACCCGAAATCATCCGCATGAAACTCTGTCATCTTCGCTGAAACCTCGGCTGTCAATCATGACCTGAAAATAGTGGCAATGCCGGAATTATACCATATCATGCAGGTTATGTCTATTGTTTTTGGCCTGAGTGTGTGGTATATTTGCTTAGATACAGTTCTATTCAGCGCCCTTCGCAATTCTGACGGGGAGCTTGATTCGGAAAGAAGGTGGTCCCGTGCAGCCCGGCGTCCATCGCCTGCCCTCCCATGTGTTGGCAGGACTGATTCTATGCGTTTTTATACTGTGCTTGTTGCCGCTGTTGTATCTTGCACGTTATGATGTCCCCTGCGCTGATGATTACATCTACGGAACACCTGCTCATCTCACGTTGGTGCACGGCGGTGATTTGGGTGATGCGATATCTGCTGCATTGAAGCATACGGCCTCAGTTTACCGAACCTGGCAGGGAAGCTATACAGCGGTTTTTCTCATGTGTCTTCAGCCTGCGGTTTTTTCAGAAAGCTTTTACTGGCTGACCGCCTGGCTGATGTCCGCATCCCTCTTCGGAGGCCTCTTTACCCTGTGCCTGTGCCTGATGAACAACGTTTTTGGATTGCCCCGCCACATGGGCAATGCTCTGGCCGGAATGGTTGGCATCCTGTATCTGCTGCTGATGCCCTACCCTTCAGAGACTCTTTACTGGTATAACGGCTGCATTTACTACACCTTTTTTCATGGTTTTGCAATGCTGGCGGTGGCTCTTGCAATCAGCACGGCAAGGGAGGGGGGCATTTACAGAATCACGGGGCTCTCGCTGCTGGCTGCATTTCTGGGCGGCGGAAATCTGGTAACAGGGCTCACGCTTTGCCTGCTCGCACTGAGCGGCGTTGTCCTGCTTCTGCTGCAAAAAAACGCAGCGGCCCTCCGCCGGCTGCTTATTCCGATCCTGGTACTGATGATCTGCTTCTGCATTAATGTCTTTGCACCGGGCTATGACATGCGGCAGATGGATGTGAACCACGTACCTGATGCTGTCTCTGCGGTGACGGAGTCTTTCCGCAAGGGATTTGAGTATGCTATTTTCTGGTGTCGTCTGCCGGTGCTTGGCGGCTTGCTGGTACTGGGACTGCTGTTTTGGGCTGCGCTGCCGGGATGTCCTTTTCATTTTCGTTTTCCGGGCTTGGTCTCGCTCTGGTCATACTGCCTTTTTTCTGCCATGTTCTGTCCCAGCATGTATGCGCAGGGCTGGGAAGGGCCCGGACGTCTGCAGAACATTATTTTCTGTTCCTATCTGCTTCTGATAGCCCTGAATCTTTTCTACTGGATGGGCTGGCTGCGGCAGCGCGGCGAAGCGAAAGAGACTGCGGTTGGGCCCCGCTTGCTGCCGACCCTGGTGGCGCTGGCCCTATGCCCGGTGCTGCTGGCTGCATCTGCCATGCTCCGCGGCGGAATCAGTCTGGCCAGCGCTTATACGGCTCTTTCCCGCGGACAGGCTGCAGTCTATTATCAGGAGGCACAGGCGAGGCTGGTTATTCTGAAGGATCCCTCCATTCGTGTAGCAGAGCTGAAACCGTACAGCGATCCGCCATACCTGCTCTTCTTTGACGACCTGTATGATGATCCCGATGCCTGGCAGAATCGGGATATGGCCAACTATTATGAGAAAGAACAGGTGATTTTGGTTCCACAGGAAACTGCGTGAAAGGAGATAAAGATGACCGGATCCGTAATAGTGGGGATTCTGTTCTGGCTGGGGCTTTTGAGCCTCCTGATTCTGGTTCGGCCCGGCGCAGAAATTCATCGGACAGGCTGCAGCCGCCTGAAAAGAAAGCATTATCTTCTCATTTTTACCGTAATGGTTGTCTGGATCGCAGGAATGGCAAAGGTCATGTCCTTGCCGCCGAACTGGAATGGGAAAAACCCCGAGCATAAGGATCAATATGAAAGGATTACGGAGTCCTTTCTGAACGGACACCTGTATTTTGACTATGATGATGTTGATCCGAAACTGAATGCCATGGAGAATCCCT
>JAFRGW010000158.1 GCA_017433615.1 Eubacterium sp. | reverse complement strand
GCACTTGTGCGTCTTCCGATGCGCAGCTCTGCGATCCGCCGGAGGCTCAACTCAGATGGGGGATTGAAACCCTCCACTGAGTCAAGTTTGATACAATACCCACCGCCTATAGAGGCGGGGGACTCCCCCATCTGAGTTGAATTCAGTGGATCAGTGCCCCTGCCTCAGGCGCGTAAAGCGCCAGGCGGTGGGTTTGAAATAAAACATGTGGACTGTGCAGGGATATCCTCATAGGGACATTCGAAGCGCGGCAAGTATGGGAGGACAAAGATGAAAACATTATGTGGTGTATTAGTTGGCGATATGAAGGATCCGAATCCGGAAACCAGAGGACGTGTTGATCTGGTTGATATTCCACAGCCGAAGATGGGTCCGCAGGATGTCAGAATTAAGGTTGCATATTGTGCGATCTGTGGTTCAGATCCGCATTGTGTCGGCGGATGTTTTGGTGAACCGGTCGGTTCAACCGATCCGATTCCGCTTGGACATGAGGTGTCCGGTGTGATCGTGGAGCTCGGACCGGAGGCAAATCATAAAGGCCTGAAGGTTGGTGACCGTGTCGCAGGCAACTTCCTTCGTTTCTGCGGCGGCTGTTACTATTGTCAGAATGGCCAGCAGCAGTACTGCATCAATGCGCAGGAATATAATCGTCCGGGATTTTCTCCGGAAATCGTCTGGCATGAGGATCAGGTATACAAACTGCCGGATGAAGTCAGCCTGAAGAAGGGCTGCCTGCTGGAGCCGATGTCCATTATCGTCCGTATGCTGGATAAGGCAAATATGAAGGTCGGACAGCGTGTACTCGTCAGCGGAGGCGGTCCGATCGGTCAGATGGCGTGCCAGGCATTCAAAATGTTCGGTGCGACAAAGCTTACAATGAGTGAGCCGATCGAAAACAGAAGAGAACTCGCGCTTTCTGTTGGCGCAGATTATGTGATTGACCCGGTCAGTGAAAACTTCTACGAGAGATGTATGGAGATTACCGACGGGCTCGGCTATGATGTCGTTCTTGACTGCTCCGGTTCCGTTCACTGTGTCAGAGATCTGCCGGATGTCACTGCAAACGCGGGCATGCTGATCTATGGTGCGCAGTATCCGAATGAGTATGAGATGCCATTCAATATTTCTAAGTACTGCTATTTTAAAGAACTGACAATTACAGGTGTCTTTGTTGCTCCGTATGCATATCCGCGTGCACTGCAGATGCTTACGCGTATGAATCTGGATGCGCTGACAGAGAAGGTGTTCTCTCTGGATGATGGTGTTGAAGCCTTCGCAGCACAGCTCTCCGGAATATATCCAAAGATCCTCATCAAATGCAATGAAGATATTCCGGAATGATGTCCGGAGGTATCCGAAGCAAATGCTAATCATGAAATGTAAATGTGCTGGACTGCAGGAAAACTGCAGTTCAGCCTTTGCGTATTTTTACAGGAGAAGCAAAAATGAGCAAACGCTTTGATGAAAATGTGGCGGAACTGAAAAAACAGAAAAAAGTCGGCGAGGCAGTGGAGTATATTCCGGAATTCAACGGAATTCCCAGACTGGTGCTTTTTGTTGCAGCAGCAATTGCGTCATTTATAATCGGAAGAGTTTTTCCGGGAAAGATTGTTGTTATGCTGCTGACAAATGTTATATCCATGTGGATGATGGTCGACGCGGCCCGTGTTCTGGTGGATACGCAGGATGCCTGCCTTTTAATTACAAATAAGAGAATCTATGGAAGGGCGGGAAAAGAGATTAATCTGTATTACCGTGATATAATACAAATACATAACACACGTCAGGGGATTTACATCAATGCCGGGGATGCGCACAGAAGTGTAATGCTCCGATATTTGAAGAATCAGGACGCAGTCTTTCAGGAAATCGGCAAACATCTGCAGTAGACGGGTTTAGAACAGGGGGCATCAGATGGAATATAAAAAACGTGAAAGTATCTCCTATAATCCGCGGATTGTGCAGCTTTCGCTTGGAAACTATACAGTTGCCGTTAATTATTCAGAAATTACTGATGAGAGCTGTCTGGAATTTTCGCATGTACATACGGATTTTGAAATCTACTACTGTCTGGAAGGTACAATGCACCTTATGGCCGGTGACACGTGCGTGGAGATGAAAGAAAACACACTGACAGTTTTAAAACCGGGGGTCTACCATCACACATTATATGAGCCGAAAAACCTGAAGCGTTATTTTATTTTTGTGTTTGAGATGCCTGTAAAAAGTGCGCTGAAAACAAAAGGTGATGGTTCTGAAAAAATGGATCTGTATCTGGAAACAGTTATTCAGTATCTGAATGATGAACAGGCAGTCACGATGCCGGACAGATATGGATGTCGTCAGATTATTGATGAACTGGAACGGGAAATGGATCAGGATCTGCCGGGCAGGGAGGAGATGATCCGGGCTTTTTACACACAGTATCTGACGCATGTTTTTCGCAATCTTGATGTTTCGCATGAAATTTGCTCGTCAAAGGATTTGACAGATCAGGGAAATGTGAATCTGGCACTGGAACTCACACAGTTTATGCACGATAATTACAGCCGGAATATCAGCGTGCGGGATGCCGCTGAAGCATTTCACATCTCAGAGCGGCATGTGGGAAGAATCTTTGATAAATATTTCGGGAAGTCCTTTAAGAATACACTGAATATATACAGAATTAATTATGCTAAGAATTACCTGCTTGATACGGATTACTCGATCGAAAAAATAGCTGATCTGGTAGGAATATCATCTACCAGGAAATTTCATCAGCTGTTCAGGGAAATGGAACAGATGACGGCTGCAGAGTATCGTGCCCGCCACAAGGGCAGAAGCAGTCATTATGGCGTACATGTTCCGGAACCGGGGAAGGATCCGTGATGTTACTGCCGCGCCAGCCGCATATTCACCAGCATCGCAATCCGGAAGGTCATGGCGTCGTCAAAGCGGCGGATGTCGAAGCCTGTCTGCTCTCTGATTTTTTCCAGGCGGTAGATCAGTGTATTTCTGTGCAGATACAGAGATTTCGATGTATCCGTGATATTCAGATTGTGGTTGAAAAACTGATTAATCAGTTCATACGTATCAGGCTCGAGGTCATTCAGCGGGTTTTCCGCGCCGAATGTTTCCTGCAGAAATGTGCGGCACACTTCCGGCTCCAGTGTGTAGATCAGGCGGCCGAGGCCGAGCCTGTCGTAGGAAGATACATAGGTGTCCGGGGTAAAAACGGAGGAGATCGTCAGTGCAGTAACCGCTTCCTGAAAGCGCTGTGTCAGCTCGCCCAGGTGATCAGCGGGAGAACTCGTGGAGACGCAGACCGGGGTCATGATTTCCGCGCGCAGCGTATCTGCAAGCTGATGGGCCAGCTCACTGACGGAATCTGTTCCGGCAAGCTCGCGGACAATCACAAAGCGGCTGTCGGAGACAGCAAAACACTGGCTGCCGGATGACGGGGAGAAAATGGCCGATGCGAACTTCAGCCCGAGATCCAGGTCTTCCGGGGGAACCTGTACAAGAAAGACTGCGCGCGGCGTGTGGAACGTCACGTGCATTTTTCTTGCAGAAGATGCAGTCATGTCCGGCTGGATTTTTCCAAGGATCACATCCTTCAGAAATGTAGCTTTGGACTTCTTTTCCTTTGTGATCTGTTCGATATGGGAAAGCTCGCACAGGAAGAGCTGCGCGGCAATTACAGAATTGTCACCGGAGGTTTCGAGAAGAAGATTTCCATCCGGCAGCTGGTCATAGTGGATGCAGTCACCGGGAAGGAGTTCGTCCTGTGTGCACAGGCGCATGGATGCGCCGGTAATGCGCTGGATATCTTTGAGCATCTGATTCATTATGCTTCTCGGGATCATGTTTTTCTCCTCCTGAATGACTTGGGCCATCCTGATGATCCGGCAGTACGACTGCTGCAGGATCGAAGATCCATTTACCCGTATGCAGCTTCCGCGGGCTCTGGATTTTGGTGCTGCTCAACTAATCATATACTGATTTCATGAAAAATAACAGTACCGGATTTCTGCAGGTCTGTCCGCAGAAATCCGGTTTGTTTTGTCAGGTAAAGGAAACGGAGCGTCCGGCTGTCGAAGCTTGATGCGGCAGTTCCTTATCGTCAGTGTACGATTGCGAGTTCTGTATCTTTATCAAATACGTGGATCTTTTCCGGATCGAGGATGAATTTTCCGACAGAACCGGTCTTTGCGGCTGTACGCGGGTCTACGCGTGCGGTCATCTGTGTGCCTGCAAAGTCAAAGTACAGATATACTTCTGCGCCCATCAGTTCGTAGACATTAATCGGAGCTTCAAAAGCTGCGCGCTGATCTTTCAGATCTGTGTAGGCAATGTCATCGATATGTTCCGGGCGGATGCCGGCGGTCACGGTCTTGCCGATGTAGCCCTTTTCCTCAAGTACTTTTCCTTTTGCTTCCGGAAGCGGGAAGGTCTTTCCGGAGACTTTCAGGACAACAGCGCCGTTTTCTTTTGCAACTTCTGCATCCATGAAGTTCATCTGCGGAGAGCCGATGAAGCCGGCGACGAAGAGGTTGCACGGCTCGTTGTAGAGGTTGATCGGGGTGTCGACCTGCTGGACAATACCGGCTTTCATAACGACGATACGGGTTCCCAGTGTCATGGCTTCGGTCTGGTCATGGGTGACGTAGATGATGGTTGCACCCAGACGCTCATGCAGTTTTGCGATCTCTGTACGCATCTGTACACGGAGCTTTGCATCCAGGTTGGAGAGCGGCTCGTCCATCAGGAAAACGCGCGGATTTCTGACGATTGCACGGCCCATTGCCACACGCTGGCGCTGTCCGCCTGACAGTGCTTTCGGCTTTCTGTCGAGGAGATGCTCCAGATCAAGGATTTTCGCAGCGCTGCGGACTGCCTTGTCGATTTCGCTCTTCGGAACCTTGCGGAGCTTCAGGCCGAATGCCATGTTGTCATAAACGGTCATATGCGGATACAGTGCATAGTTCTGGAAGACCATTGCAATGTCGCGGTCCTTTGGCTCGACATCGTTCATGACCTTGTCATCGATTTTCAGGGTACCTGTTGAGATATCCTCCAGACCGGCGATCATGCGGAGCGTGGTGGATTTGCCGCATCCGGACGGACCTACGAAAATAATGAATTCCTTGTCTTCAATTTCAAGATTGAAATCCTTAACGGCCTCAAAACCGTTCGGATAGGTTTTGTAAATGTGCTCAAGTGATAAGCTGGACATATATTCGTTCCTCCTGCTGTTGTTTTGTTGGGCTTCATCATAGTACTTTCTTTTTCCGGCGGCTATGGACGGATCTACAAAATGGCGGGCTGGTTTTGGGTAATCCTACAACTCCGGCAGATGTTTTCTGCTTTATGAATCGGGGCGTGATGTGCGGCGGGTATGCTTCTGTTTGGTTGACTTTTAGCCCTAAAACAGGTATACTCATGAAGTCGCGCAGCCGGGGAGATAGCGGTGCCCTGTACCTGCAATCCGCTACAGCAGGGGTGATGCCGATCTGAGGGCCTTTCGAATGGGAGCTGCCTTCTGTAAGTGGCGTTGACGTCTGGGTCTCGCGCAACGGAACTCCATGAACCGTGTCAGGGCAGGAATGCAGCAGCACTAAGTGGAACCTTTCGTGTGCCGTGAGGGTGCCTGGGCTGAGTTAACTGCAGGAGTAACGTCCTGGTCGGAGGTTCGAGGTGAGGCGCGCGACATTTTTAGTGCATAAGCTAACATCAAAGGACGGGCGACGATCACGCTTGCGTGATCTGTCGTCCGTCCTTTAGATGTTGCAACAGAAATAAGCACGCAGCACGCAGTGCGAAAGTGCGCATTTCTGTTGAGCGTCGCGAGAGCTGCGAAGCAGCGAAGCGAAGCGCAGCTTATGCACAAGTGAGGAGAAAGCTGGCAACAGAAATAAGAACGAAACACGAAATAACTTGACGAAAGACAAGTAGATTAAATATAATGAATTGTACTAAGAGCAGGATGGTACAGGAAGATGAAAAAAGATTTGATTCTTGATCGACAGGATTTACGATATCTTGAGTGGTCCCGGATCCGCCGGTCATCAGGTACCGCCGGTTCCTTCCTGAAATCATTTCGTACGGAAAAAGGGAAAAAGCAGTATTTTAAATTGTCCAATTACGATACAGTACGCGGGGTTACCGGACATGAGTGTGTGAATGAACTGATCGCAGACAGGCTGCTTACAATTTTGGGCATCAAACACCTTCATTATCAGTTAATCCATGCATTGATTCTGGTCAATGGGAAAGAGCAGGAAACCTGGCTATGTGCCTCAGATGACTTTAAAAACAGCAATGAAAGTAAAACAGCACTGGATGTATTTTTCCAGTTGGAGAAGGAAGAAGATGAAATACCGCTGGAATTTTGCATCAGAATGGGATGGGAATCTTATATCTATGAAATGCTGTTGGTGGATTTTCTGATTCTGAACAGAGACCGGCACGGGGCAAATATTGAGATCCTTCGTGACCGCAGTGCCCGTTCGATCCGGCTGGCACCGCTGTTTGACCATGGGATTTCCATGTTCTTTCAGTGTAAAAATGACGCGGCACTGGATCGGGAAGATGTGATGGAAGATAAGCGGATTCAGAGTTTTGTGGGAACAGATTCTGCTTATGAGAATCTGAAACTGATCCCGAAGGAGAAAATGCCCGAAGTACGACCGCTTCAGCAGGCAGACCGGCAGATCCTGTTTGCAGGGCTGGAACAGATTCTGTCGCAAAAACATCTGGATAAACTGTGGGAACTGCTTTGGAAAAGGTGGTCTTATTATGAAGATTTCTGTGATAAGAGATGATAAAATAGCAGGGAAGGATCTGGGATATCTTTTCTACTATGAACATCCGGAGAAGTTTTTTATTGAAATCCCCGGTCATGTGGACGAGTGGGAATCGCCCCTGATACTATCGTCTCTGGTGCGCAGAGGGATTCGGTCTGTTGATGCGTACTGGAGCGGGATCTGGGTGCAGCAGAGGATTGTTCCTGTGGACCGGCAGAATCTGGGACAGATTTTGCGTGATAACGGACTGCAGGATTATAATCCATATAAATTGCTGATGCTTGGGCATGGAAGATGTGCGCAGGACAGCTGTTATGTGAAACCCATAAAAGAAAAGGACCTGCCGGAAGAGATCAAAATGCGGCAGATACGTAAAGTGGACAGTGTTGTGCCGCTGTCTGGTGAAAAACTATTGATTGGATTTCGTGATGGTTCTCTGCAGATTGTGGAGAAGGATTTCTGTACCAGAACACATCGTCGTCTGCAGGCATATTTTCAGGCATTCGCCTCCTTTCCCGAGGTCACAGTTGAAACGGGCGGAGCCGGAATAACGTGGGGAGAAGGCCTGACACTTTCCGCAGAAGTTTTGTATCATCCTGAGATGCAGCTGGATCTGAAACATGATGATCTTCAGAAAATTGTTATGCGTGAAATAATCACAACGACTGAGGCGTGCAAACTGCTTGGGTGTTCAAGACAGTATCTGGATGAACTGGTACGGAAGAAGAAACTGAAGCCGGTGAAGGCAGATGTAAGAAACCGTTTATTTTGGCGCAGCGAGATTACATCATTTGCAGAAAAATAGAAGATTCCATTTGATCCGGCGGAAAGACCGGGCGAATGAAAACGATTCAGAGAAAAGAAAAACGGGTGTCCGGACCCGGAAACAAGGAGGAAAACATTATGGCATGGTATGACGAGGCAGTTTTTTATCATATTTATCCGCTGGGGCTTGCTGGTGCACCGCATGAAAACGCGTATGAGGAGCCGGTTCACAGACTTTGTGAGATGATGCCGTGGATTGACCATGTGAAAGAAATTGGCTGCAACGCAATCTACATCGGCCCGCTGTTTGAATCCGTCAGCCACGGCTACGACACGACGGATTACTATAAGCTGGACAGCCGGCTTGGGACGAACGAGGATCTGAAACTGTTTGTGCAGACCTGTCATGAAAAGGAGATCCGGGTGATTTTTGACGGCGTATTTAATCATGTCGGGCGCGATTTCTTTGCGTTTCAGGATGTGAAACAGAACCGTGAGAATTCCAGATATACAGGATGGTTCTGCAATCTGAATTTCTGGAACAACAATGAATATAACGATGGATTTTCCTATGACAACTGGGGCGGGCACAACCAGCTTGTGAAGCTTAACCAGCAAAATCCGGAGGTCTGCGGTTATCTGTGTGATGTCATCCGCTTCTGGGTATCTGAATTTGATATCGACGGACTGCGGCTGGATGCAGCCGACGTGCTGGATTTCGGATTTATGGGAAATCTCCGCGGACTGGCAAATGAGATCAAGCCGGAGTTCTGGCTGATGGGCGAGGTCATTCACGGAGAGTATATCCGCTGGGTCAATGACGGCATGCTGCATTCTGTCACGGATTATTCTCTGCATAAAGCACTTTATTCCGGCCATAATGATCACAACTACTTCGAGATCGCCCATACAGTAAAAAGGATCTATAACGACATGGGCCTGAACCGGCCGGGTCGTCCCAAGCTGTATGACTTTGTGGACAATCATGATGTAGAGCGGATCGTCAACAAGCTGAATGACCGGCGTCAGCTTGTGCCGGTGTATACACTTCTCTATACACTGCCGGGAATCCCTTCTCTCTATTACGGATCAGAGTTCGGAATCGAGGGGCGGAAAGAGTACGGATCCGACTGGTCACTGCGTCCTGCTCTGCAGCTGGAAGATTTTGCAGATGCATTGGAGAAGAATGAACTGACGAAGCTGATCGCAAAGCTGGGACAGATCCGGCAGAGCAGCAAGGCACTCTGTTATGGTGAATACCGGGAGCTGGTCCTGACCAACCGGCAGTTTGCATTCGCACGTGTTCACGAAGGTGAGGAAATGATCGCGGCAGTAAACAATGATGAACAGGAAGCTGAGATGTATATTCAGGCGCAGAACGGGATCTATAAAGGTCTGCTGTCGGGTGAGAAAGCAGCGGCTGAAAACGGAAAGCTGCACTGTGTGATTGCCGGCCAGTCCGGTGAATTGTGGATAAGAGAAACTTGAGACCATCTGACAGCCTGACGGTGAGCATGCCGGCAGGCTGTTTTGGAAAAATCAGAAAAAAGATGCCGACTCCTTGTTCTGTTTTGACAAATAGTTTATACTGAAAAGAGGTTATAGAAAAAATGCCGGCGGGGGTTAAAGTGCCGGCAAAACGAGAAGGTGTTGAGGTAAACAGAAATGGAGGGCAGCAAATATGCTTAGAATCGGACTTTTGACGAGCGGCGGTGACTGTCAGGCCCTGAACGCGGCTATGCGCGGCGTCGTAAAAGGTCTGGCCAACAATGTGGATGAACTGGAAGTATACGGATTTTTCAATGGTTACAAGGGACTGATTTACGGTGACTACCGGATGCTTACCGCACGGGACTTTTCCGGTATCCTGACGCAGGGCGGAACGATTCTCGGCACATCCCGCGAGCCCTTTAAGGAGATGCGCAGCCCGGGTGTCAACGGGGTGAACAAGGTTGATGAGATGAAGCAGAATTACTATAAGCTGCGTCTGGACTGTCTCGTAATCCTCGGCGGAAACGGCACACAGAAGACGGCAAATCTGCTCCGTGAAGAAGGTCTCAATATTATCCATCTGCCGAAGACCATCGACAATGATATTTTCGGAACAGATATGACATTTGGTTTCTACAGTGCAGTAAATATTGCAACCGATGCGATTGACTGTATCCATACGACGGCATCTTCACACCGCCGTGTATTTATCGTGGAGATCATGGGACACAAGGTCGGCTGGCCGACCCTGTACTCCGGCATTGCGGGCGGCGCAGATATCATCCTGTTGCCTGAGATTCCATACGATATAGACAAAGTTGTCGGCGCGATTGAAAAGCGTAATAAACGCGGCAGCGGATTCACGATTATAGCAGCAGCGGAAGGTGCTATTCCGAAGGAAATCGCGAAGCTTGGCAAGAAGGAGCGCAAGAAAGCACTTGCAGAGATTGGCGAGAAGTATCAGTCAATTTCCTATAAGATTGCTGCAGATATCGCAGAGCGAATCGGCACAGAAGTGCGTGTAACCGTGCCGGGACACACACAGCGCGGCGGAAGCCCGTGCCCGTATGACCGTGTTCTGACCACACGTCTGGGATCCGAGGCGGCACGCCTGATCATGGAGAAGAAGTTCGGCTACATGGTCGGCATCGTGGACGGCAAGTGCAAGAAGGTTCCGCTCGGCGATGTAGCGGGCCAGCTCAAGATCGTAGATCCGAAGTGTCAGGAAGTTGAGCAGGCAAAACGGATCGGAATCAGCTTTGGTGATTGATTTTTGGACTGAATATTAGTTAAGTTAGACGGCGGATGCTTGGGCATCCGCCGTCTTCAGTCAAAGACAGGGAAACATATGTGCTCCGGCTCAGGAGGAATTCGCCGGAGTCACATATGTTTCCCTTGTCTTCTGCAGTGCTTGCGGAGATTCCGCATTCATTGTATAATCGGATGATACTGGATACCTATGCAAAAATCACAGAAGTGATATGACGATTACGCAGAACTTTAGGAGCGGAACGATGGGCTACACGGCTCTGTATCGCAAATTCCGCCCGCAGCGTTTTGACGAGGTGCGGGGGCAGGAGGCGATTGTTACAACTTTAAAGAACCAGCTGAAAGCGGACCGGATCGGGCATGCCTATCTGTTCTGCGGGACGCGGGGAACCGGCAAGACGACGATCGCGAAGATTCTTGCACGTGCCGTGAACTGCGAGCATCCGACGGAAAACGGACCGTGCAATGAATGCAGCACCTGTCAGGCAATTCTGAACGGGACATCGACCAATGTCATCGAGATCGATGCTGCATCCAACAACGGCGTGGATAATATCCGCGAGATCCGTGAGGAAGTGGCCTACCGGCCAACGTCAGGCCGTTTCAAGGTCTATATTATTGACGAGGTACACATGCTGTCGACAGGTGCCTTCAACGCACTGCTGAAGACGCTGGAGGAGCCGCCGGAATATGTCATGTTTATTCTGGCGACGACGGAAGCCAATAAGATTCCGGTTACGATTCTCTCCAGATGTCAGCGGTATGATTTCCGGCGGATTGCAGTCGAGACAATTGCAGATCAGATCCGCAGCCTGCTGGAGCAGGAAACGGTTGAGAGTGAACCGCGGGCAATCCGCTACATTGCGCGGAAGGCGGACGGCTCCATGCGAGATGCACTGAGTCTGCTGGATCAGTGTATTGCATTTCATCTGGGTGAGAAACTTACGTTTGACCGCGTCCTCAACGTGCTCGGCACGATCGATACAGATGTGTTCAGCCGGCTGCTGCGCATGATTATTGCGCGGGATGCGGCAGGCAGCATCCGGATTCTCGAGGAACTGGTGCAGCAGGGCAAGGAGATGGGACAGTTTGTCAGTGATTTCACCTGGTATCTGCGCAATCTTATGCTCCTGCAGAGTGATTCGGAACTGGAGGATGTGCTGGATGTCTCAACAGAGAATCTTGCGCAGCTGCGTGAAGAGAGTGAGATGATCGAGCCGGCCGCACTGATGCGGTATATCCGTGTCCTCTCCGAATTGTCCGGGACACTGCGGCAGGTGACACAGCGCCGCGTGCTGGTGGAGACAACACTGATCCGTCTCTGCAGGCCGGAGATGAATACCAACCGCGAGGCGATTCTGCAGCGTATCCGGAATCTGGAAAAACAGGCGGAAGCGGCGAACTTTACACCGGAAGAAAGCGCGTTTCTGCACACACTCGCTGCAAACCCCGGCGCAGTGCTGGCGGCACAGGGAGCGGCGAATGGAATGGCCGGGAATGCCGGCGGCCCGGGGAACGGACTGTACGGAACAGGAAGTATGACCGGCGCCGGGATGTCCGGCAGCAATGGAGCCGGCGGATTACCGGGCGGAAATGCCGCAGCGCCGAAACCCCCGCGGGCGGCGCCGGAAGATCTGAAGAAGATCCGGGAAAACTGGCGGAAAATTGTCGGCCAGACAGGCGGGCTTGTCAGAGGATTCCTGAGTATGGCAGTGCCGAAATATGACCCGGGTGCGGATGAATCAAAGCTGTTCCTCTGTTTTAAAGATCCGAATGCAAAACTCTTTTTTGAGGACACACCGGATAACAGCGAGCACCGGGAGGAACTGCAGAAAGCGATCCAGACCGTAATCGGAAAACAGGCCGGCTTTGAACCGGTTTGCGAGACGGCAGGCGGAAGAAGTCAGTTTGCAGAGATCCTTTCCGAAGAGGAACTGCAACAGAAGATCAATATGACGATTGAAACCGAGGAAGATGACGGACCGGAAGATGATTTCTTCTAGAATAAAACACCATATGGAACACAGCATAGAACATAAATAAATAAGGAGAAAAACAATGGCAAAAAGAGGCGGATTTCCGGGCGGCGGAATGCCCGGCAGCATGAACAATCTGATGAAGCAGGCACAGCGGATGCAGCGCCAGATGGAAGAAAACCAGAAAGCGCTGGAAGAAGCCGAGTTTTCAGCGACAGCAGGCGGCGGTGCGGTCGAGGTGACAGTCACCGGCAAACGCGAGATTACGAAGATCAAACTGGCAGAAGAGGTTGTCGATCCGGATGACATCGAGATGCTTGAGGACCTGATCATGGTCGCTGCAAATGAAGCACTTCGCAAAGTCGAAGAAGCCTATACCAACAGCATGAGCAAGATGACCGGCGGAATGGGACTGGGAGGTCTTCCTTTCTGATGGAATATTACAGCAGTCATATCAATGGTCTGATCGAAGAACTCGGAAGACTCCCGGGAATCGGACCGAAGTCGGCACAGCGGCTTGCATTTCATATCTTAAATATGCCGCAGGATCAGGTGCACCGTCTCGCGGATGTCCTGAAGGATGCCCGGGACAACGTGCGCTACTGTCGCTCTTGCTGCACCCTGACGGATCAGGAAATCTGCCCGATCTGCGCCAATCCGAACCGGAATCACAGGCAGATCATGGTTGTGGAAAATTCACGTGATCTCGCGGCTTATGAAAAGACACAGAAATTTGACGGTGTTTATCATGTTTTGCAGGGGGCGATATCACCGATGCTCGGGATCGGACCGGATGAAATCCGGCTGAAAGAGCTGATGCGCCGCCTGGAAGGTGATGTGGACGAAGTGATTATTGCCACCAATTCCAGTCTGGAGGGCGAGACAACCGCCATGTACATCAGCAAGCTGGTGAAGCCCACCGGAATCCGTGTGAGCCGCATCGCCAGCGGCGTTCCCGTCGGCGGGGACCTCGAGTACATAGATGAAGTAACATTGCTGCGCGCCCTTGAGGGCCGCGTGGATCTGTAGCAGGAGACAGGAGACAGAGAACCGTCCCCTGTCTCCTCTGCAGAAGCGGAGATATTCTATGGCAAAATACAGAGATGATGACGAACTGAATATTGAGATCATCCCGCCGGAGGAAGTGATTGCAGAGCAGGAGAAGGCATCCGGAAGCAGACGGAAAAGCAGATCCGTACGGCAGTCAGGCAGGCCTGGCCGGCATTCGGCAGTAAATGATGCGGCGGCAGAGAATATACAGCCGGAAGCGGCAACGGAGCAGACAGAATCTGCGGGCGGAAAGCAGGGAATTCAGCGGTATTTCCATTTTCTGGCGCCCTACCGGCAGAGGCTGGTTGTCTGGGGGATCATTGCGGCTGCCGTCGTAGCAGCTGTTCTGATCGGCGTGACCATTGTGCGGCACTGGGCGTATCATTCCTACAAGGTAGTCGGGGAACAGACCGTGGACAATGCCATCTCCAGCGAGTACTGCAGTCTCGGGGGCAATGTTCTGCGGTATGGAACTGACGGCGCCTCGCTGATCAGCCGCAGCCAGAACATGATCTGGGAAATTAATTACCGGATGGATGCCCCGAAGGTTTCTGTCAGCGGTACAACTGCCGCAGTATTTGACAGTGACGGATCCACAATTGTAATCTGTGATGAGTCCGGGGAACTGGGAACGATCAACACAGATATGCCGATTGTTAGGGCAGATGTTTCGTCTTCGGGAACGGTGGCAGCACTTCTCGGAGACACCGGAAGCAACAGCAATTTCCTGCGCTATTACAAGACGAACGGAGAGGAGATTGCGTCGATCAAGACGTCGATCAACGAGCCGGGCTATCCGATGGACATCGCACTCTCAGAAGACGGCATGCTACTTGCGGTCTCCTATCTTTCCTATGCCGACAATACTATGAAAAGCCTGATCCGCTTCTATAATTTTGATGATATCGGACAGAATCAGATGGACAACCGGGTCGGCCAGTTTGAGATGGAGGACATTCTGGTGCCTGAAATTGAGTACCTGAGCGGCACGACGGCAGTCGCCTTCCGTGACAATGGCTTTGTGATATTTGAAGGAGACACGGTGCCTGAAAAGAAGCAGGAAGTCAAGGTGAACGAAGAGATCGAGAGTGTCTTCTACAGCGACCGGTATATCGGGCTGGTGCTGGATAATAATGCGGATGACGGTGAGACGGTTTCGAGAGGAACCGGCGGCACATCCGATGCGGATATTCAGGGAGATGCTGAAGAAAGTTCCTCCGGTACAGAATCAGCCGGAAAAACCAGTTCCGCAGAAAGCACCGGCACTGCGGGAAATAAAGGGAATTCTGCTGACGGCCAGGGAACTGCCGGCAGCAGTGAAAAGCCTTTCATTATAAATGTATATGATTTGAACGGCAGGGAACTGGCGCGCAAACCGATGGATTTCATGTTTGAGACGGTGGAGTTCTCCGGAAATCAGATCAGTTTCTATAACAGAAATGAGATGTGTGTCTTCGGACTTGACGGGACTGAGAAATACCGTGGCAGCTACGAAGAACATACCAGACAGCTGTTCTCCGTCGATACTAAGACGTATGTTGCGGCAGACGAGGACGGAATCACGTGGATCCGTCTGCGGTGAATTGGGAATCACGTGGATCCGTCTGCGGTGAATTGGGAATCACATGGATTCGTCTGCGGTGAATTGGGAATCACATGGATTCGTCTGCGGGAAGTTGCGGCACAGCAGACCGGCGGCCCTGTGCGGACGGAAACCCTTATAGAACACTGACAGGAGCATAAGATTTCATTGCGTTTTAACGGGCGTTATGCTATACTATCGAGACGGCTGTAAACAGGGAATCCTCCGGATTTCCGTGTTTTTGTGCCACAGGTAATGCCAAAAGGAAGAGATGATCCTGCGTTTGCAGGCAGCCAGTCGGGCATCAGACCTGCAAATGTACTTTTATACAAGGAGGAAAACGACAAATGAGTGTTCAGGTTGAAAAACTGGAAAACAGCATGGCAAAGCTGACAATCGAGGTTCCGGCAGAGGAGCTTGACAAAGCGATTGAGCAGGTTTATCAGAGACAGAAAAAGGATATTTCCATCCCGGGATTCCGCAAGGGCAAAGTTCCGAGAAAGATGGTTGAGCGTATGTACGGCGCAGGCATTTTCTATGAGGATGCTGCAAATAACCTGATTCCGCAGGCATACGATGATGCAATTAAGGATGTTGATCTTGACATCGTCTCCAGACCGAACATCGAAGTGACCCAGATTGAGAAGGGCAAGCCGTTTATCTTCACAGCAGAAGTTGCGACCAAGCCGGAAGTAACCCTGGGCAACTATGTAGGACTGGAAGTTCCGAAGACCATGGTTGAAGTAACAGATGAGGATGTTGAGAAGGCTCTGCAGCGTGAGCAGGAGCGCAATTCCCGTCTTGTCACAGTAGAAGGCCGCGCAGTTGAGCAGGGCGATACCGTCACACTTGACTATGCAGGTACCATCGACGGTGTTGCATTCGACGGCGGCACAGCAGAAGGACATGAGCTCGAGATCGGTTCCGGCGCATTTATCCCGGGATTTGAAGACCAGCTTGTCGGCCTGAATGTCGGTGATGAGAAGGACGTGGAAGTAACATTCCCGGAGGATTACCATGCAGAAGATCTGAAGGGCAAAGCTGCTGTATTCCACTGCACAATTCACAACATCCAGACAAAAGAACTTCCGGAGCTGAACGATGAGTTCGCAGAGGATGTTTCCGAGTTTGATACACTTGAGGAGTACAAGGCTGATCTGCGCAGCAATATGGAGAAGAGCAGACAGGAGCAGGCTGAACAGACGAAGAAGGACTATGCTGCATCCAAAGCTGCAGAGAATTCCACTATCGAGATTCCGGCACTGATGCTGGAGTCCCAGGCTGAGCAGATGCTTGAGAACCTGATGAATAATCTCCGCATGCAGGGTATGGATTACCAGCAGTATCTGCAGTTCACAGGCCAGACACAGGCACAGGCTGTCGAGTCCATGAAGCCGCAGGCTGAGCAGCAGATCCGCACACGCCTGACACTCGAGAAGATCGCTGAGGTCGAGGGCTTTGAAGTTACCGACGAAGAGATCGAGGCACAGATGGAAGAGATGGCTGCTGCATACGGTCTTGAGGTTGACAAGGTCAAGGAACTCATGGGTGATGCTGAGCGCGACAACATCCGTGATGACCTGAAGGTCCGCAAGGCGGTTGACTTCATCGCTGAGAAGGCTGTCGAAGTTGATGAGCCGGAAGAAGCAGAAGAGGCTGCACCGGAGGAATAAAATGAGTTTAGTCCCCTATGTATTAGAACAGACCAGCAGAGGCGAGCGTACGTATGATATTTACTCCCGCCTGCTGAAAGACCGGATTATTTTCCTCGGTGAAGAGGTAAATGACGTGACAGCAAGTCTTACGGTTGCACAGCTGCTGTTTCTTGAGTCTGAGGATCCGGGAAAAGATATTCACCTGTACATCAACAGCCCCGGCGGTATGGTAACTGCCGGGCTGGCGATCTACGATACGATGCAGTACATCAAATGTGATGTGTCGACGATCTGCATCGGAATGGCGGCAAGCATGGGTGCATTCCTGCTGGCGGGCGGCGCAAAAGGCAAACGCATGGCGCTGCCGAATGCCGAGATTATGATCCATCAGCCGTCGGGCGGCGCACGCGGACAGGCAACAGAGATTGAGATTGCAGCAGAGCAGATTCTGAAAACTAAGCGCAAACTCAATGAGATGCTTGCAGCAAACACCGGACAGCCGCTGGAAAAGATTGCACAGGATACAGAGCGTGATCATTTCATGTCGGCGCAGGAAGCGCTGGACTATGGTCTGATCGACCGTGTGATCACAAACCGGTAAGAGGAGAGTATACGAATGAATGACCAGAAGATCAGATGCTCGTTCTGCGGAAAATCCGAAGATCAGGTGCGGAAGCTGATTTCGGGACCGGACGGCGCTTACATCTGTGATGCATGTATTGGTCTCTGCCAGGAAATCATAGAAGATGAATTTCAGGATCAGGACATCTTTGATACTGAGATCAATCTGATGCGCCCGCGCGAGATCAAGGCATTTCTGGATGAATATGTAATCGGACAGGATGATGCAAAAAAGGTTCTGTCTGTTGCAGTATATAACCATTATAAGCGGATTCTGGCATCGAATGTCTCGGATGTGGAACTGCAGAAGAGCAATATTCTGATGCTCGGACCGACCGGAAGCGGCAAGACGCTGCTGGCGCAGACACTTGCCCGCATGCTGAATGTTCCGTTTGCGATCGCTGATGCGACGGCACTTACTGAGGCCGGGTATGTCGGTGAGGACGTGGAAAATATTCTGCTGAAGCTGATTCAGGCGGCAGACTATGACATGGAACGCGCGGAACACGGCATTATTTACATCGATGAGATCGATAAAATCACCCGGAAATCGGAGAACGCATCCATTACGCGTGATGTCTCCGGTGAAGGCGTACAGCAGGCACTGCTGAAGATCATTGAGGGAACAGTTGCAAATGTTCCGCCGCAGGGCGGACGCAAACATCCGCATCAGGAATTCCTTCAGATTGATACGACGAATATTCTGTTTATCTGCGGTGGCGCGTTCGAAGGACTGGATAAGATCATTGAGATGCGTCAGGACACCAAGTCAATCGGATTTAACGCCGATCTTGGTGCGCGGAATCATGTAGAAGTCGGCAGACTGCTCCGCCAGGCGATGCCGGAGGATTTTGTGAAATTCGGTCTGATCCCGGAATTTATCGGACGTGTTCCGATTGTTGTAACGCTTGACCAGCTGGATGAGGATGCGCTCGTCAGAATCCTGAAAGAGCCGAAGAATTCACTGGTCAGACAGTATAAAAAACTGATGGAGCTGGATGGTGTCGCACTCGGCTTTGATGAGGATGCGCTTGTCGCAATTGCACAGCAGTCCCTGAGCAGAAAGACCGGTGCGCGCGGACTCCGCTCGATTATGGAAAAGACGATGATTAATGTCATGTATGACATTCCGTCAGATGATACAATCCGTGAATGCCAGATTACGAAAGCTTCCGTTGAGGGAACGGAAGAGCCGATGATTGTTCGCGGAGAACCGGTGGTTCCACAGAGAATTCCGGCAAAAAAGGCAGCAGGACGTGTCGGCGGACCTGCTACGGCCTGAGAGAATTTATATACGGGGCTTCTGCACGCTGTTCGTTAAGGTGCAGCAGCCCTGTTTGTATGTTATAGGATAGAAAAATGAGTGATATAACAATAAATGTTCCATGTGTGCCGCTCCGGGGATCTGTCATTCTCCCGGAAATGGTGGTACATGTGGATCTGGACCGAAAAAAATCAATCCAGGCGATACAGGAAGCACTGGTTCACGATGAGATGGTCTTCATGGTGGCCCAGCGCGATAAGGAAGTGGCGGAGCCGGAACAGAAAGATCTGTATGAGATTGGCATGCTGGTGAAGATCCGGCAGGCGATCCGTCTCCCGAAGGAAATCCTCCGCGTGCAGGTGGCAAGTGTATCCCGCGCGCATTTATATAAATTTGATAATTCAGGTGACGCATGTCACGCAGAAGTGGCGGAAATCGAGGAACTGCAGGAGGAACTTCCGGATTCTGCGGTGGAAATCGCTATGTACCGGACCCTGACAGAGCTGTTTAAATCTTATGCACAGGTGAGTCACAAGATCAGCCCGGATTTGGTAAAGCAGGTTCTCGGCATCCTGAATATTTTCCATCTGGCCAATCAGATTGCCATTCATCTGCCGATGTCCTTCGAGAAGCGGCAGGAACTGCTGGAGGCCGACAGTTTCCATGAGAAATATGTGATTCTGTCCACGCTGATGACCAGTGAAATTGAGATCAGCAAGATTCAGTCGGAGCTGCAGGAGCAGGTGCGGGCCCGCATTGACAAAAACCAGCGGGAATACGTGCTGCGCGAACAGATCAAGCTGATTCGGGAAGAACTCGGCGAGGACAATCTCGAGAGTGAGATCGAGAAAATCAAAGAACAGGCCAATGCGCTGAAAGCTTCTGACGAAATCAAGGACAAGATTATTCATGAGGCGGAGCGGCTGCGCAATACCGTCGGGAATTCTTCCGAGAGCGGCGTGATCCGCGGCTATGTCGAGACACTTCTGGCACTTCCCTGGGATAAAATGTCCCGCGATAACAAAGACCTCAAGAAAGCCCGCAAGATCCTGGAGGCGGATCATTACGGACTGGAGAAGGTGAAAGAGCGGATTCTCGAGTATCTCGCTGTGCGGCTTTTGACAAAGAAAGGGGATGCCCCCATTCTATGCCTGGTAGGACCGCCCGGAACCGGCAAAACCTCGATCGCGCGTTCAGTGGCACGGGCATTGAATAAGAAATTTGTCCGTCTGAGTCTGGGCGGCGTCCGCGACGAAGCTGAAATACGCGGTCACCGGCGCACCTATATCGGTGCGATGCCCGGAAGAATTGCAGAAGGGCTGCGGCAGGCGGGCGTTAAAAATCCGCTGATGCTGCTCGACGAGATCGATAAGACAAGCGGCGACTACCGCGGTGCAATTTCATCCTCTCTGCTGGAGGTGCTGGATCCGGAGGAAAACAACCGTTTCTCTGACCACTATGTGGAACTGCCGATCGACCTCTCAGAAGTGCTGTTTATCGCAACCGCGAATGATATGCAGGAAATCCCGCGGCCGCTGCTGGACCGCATGGAGCTGATCGAAATCAGCAGCTATACAGAAAATGAAAAAGTACATATTGCACGGGAGCATCTGATTCCGAAGCAGATCAAGACAAATGGTCTGAAGAAAAAACAGCTGAAAATCACGGATGAGGCAATTGACGAAATCATTGCGAAGCATACCCGCGAAGCCGGCGTGCGTTCGCTGGAGCGCAAGATTGGTCAGATCTGCCGCAAAACCGCACTGAAGATTCAGGAGAAGGATCTCAAAGAGATCACAGTAACGGCAGATAACCTCGAAGAATTTATCGGACGCGGCCGCTTCTCGATTAACCCCGCGAATGAACAGCCCGAGATTGGAATCGTGCGCGGACTTGCATGGACCAGTGTCGGCGGCGATACGCTGGAAGTCGAGGTGAATATCATGCCCGGCAAGGGAGAATTCCGCCTGACGGGCCAGCTTGGCGATGTCATGAAGGAATCTGCAGCTGCCGGCATCAGTTATATCCGGTCCATTGCAGAACAGTACGACATCAAACCGGAATTCTTCAAAGAACACGATTTTCATGTGCATATTCCGGAAGGCGCAGTTCCCAAAGACGGGCCTTCGGCAGGCATCACCATGGCGACAGCCATGCTTTCCGCCGTGATCCGCCGTCCGGTGCGCGCAGATCTTGCCATGACAGGAGAGATCACGCTGCGGGGACGTGTTCTGCCGATCGGCGGCCTGAAAGAAAAGCTTCTTGCGGCGAAAAAAGCTGAGATCCGCACCGTTCTGGTGCCGGAGAAAAACGAGCCGGAAATCCGTGAGATCGACAAAGAGATCACAGACGGACTGGAGATCGTCTATGTCCGTGAGATGCAGGAAGTGCTGGAGCGTGCGCTGGTGTAGAAACAGGGGATATATGATCGTATGAAAATAAAGAGTGTCAGTCTGGATATCGTCTGCGGACCGACGAGCGTGCTGCCGGATACAGGAAAGCCGGAAGTGGCGTTTGCCGGCAAATCAAATGTGGGAAAATCATCCATGATCAATGCGGTGATCAACCGCAAGGCCCTGGCGCGGACCAGTTCGCAGCCCGGCAAGACGCAGACGATCAATTTCTATCATGTAAATAATGAGTTTTATCTGGTGGATCTTCCCGGCTATGGCTATGCCGCAGCTTCACAGAAGGCGCGTGAGGCGTGGGGAAAAATGATTGAGCGGTACCTTCACACGTCGCCGAACCTGCGCTCTGTATTTCTGTTGCTGGATATCCGGCATGCGCCGTCCCAGAATGACAGGATGATGTATGACTGGATCGTTGATAACGGATACCAGCCGATCATTATTGCGACGAAGCTGGATAAGATCAAGCGCAGCCAGGTGCAGAAGCAGGTGAAAATCCTGCGGGAATCGCTCGGCATGCCGAAGGATGCGAAGATCATCCCGTTTTCGGCCCTGTCAAAGCAGGGAAAAGACGAGATTCATGATGCCATTGCGGAAGCAATCCGTGATCAGGAAACTGATGAAGTGGATGAAAATGCACCATCTGAGAAAATGGTCGATGACCGGGAACAGGGAAAAATAAGCAACACACGATAATACGAGGGAATTATGGGGATCATCCGCGCCAGAAAACTGGGATATGATTATTATGAATACCGTGAAGACCAGGAGAATCCGGAAATCCATACTGCGCTGAAAAACGTGGATCTGGACATCGAAGAAGGCTCTTTTATTGCTGTGCTCGGTCATAACGGCTGCGGCAAGTCAACGCTGGCCAAGCAGATCAATGCACTGCTCGTGCCGACAGAAGGAACTATCTGGATTGACTCGATGAACACGGCCGAGGGTGATGATCTCTGGAAGATCCGCCAGGAAGCCGGTATGGTGTTCCAGAATCCGGACAACCAGATTATTGCGACGGTTGTAGAAGAGGATGTCGGATTCGGGCCGGAGAATATCGGCGTGGATACAGAAGAGATCTGGCGCCGTGTGGACCGCGCGCTCGAAGACACCGGCATGGTGGCATACCGCAAACATTCTCCCAATAAGCTGTCCGGCGGACAGAAGCAGCGCGTTGCAATTGCCGGCATCATGGCGATGAAACCCAAATGTATCGTGCTGGATGAGCCGACTGCGATGCTGGATCCGAACGGAAGAAAAGAAGTAATCGCAGCAGTCAGCGCGCTGAATAAACAGGAAGGTGTCACGATTATCCTGATCACGCATTACATGGAAGAAGTGGTCGATGCGGATCAGCTGTTTGTCATGGACGGGGGAGAAATCGTGATGAGCGGTACCCCGCATGAGGTTTTCACCCAGGTGGGAAAGCTCAAAGAGCTCCGTCTGGATGTGCCGCAGGTCACACTGCTGACGCATGAGCTGATCAAATCCGGGCTCCCGCTGACAGAAGGCATTTTGAAAAATGAAGAATTGATCCGGCAGCTGTGTGAGCTGCGGGAGGCACCGAATCTCCTGACAGCAGCGGCAGAAGCAGTACGCAGTATGCGGGAAGAAATGAAGCGTCCGGCAGCAGGAATGTCAGCGGCAGAAGCAGGCACCGGGCAGATGGCAGAACGATCTGCAGCAGACGCATCAGCGGACAGAGATCATGAAGGCAGAGAGGCAGGCCCGACCCCGGCCACCTATGCGAAAGCACCGACCGGTTCGCTGGTTCTGGATGACGTATCATATGTTTACAGCAACGGAACCGCATATGAAATTACTGCACTGGATCATGTGTCGCTGGAAATTCCACAGGGACAGTTTGTCGGGATCATCGGACACACCGGAAGCGGAAAATCTACAATGGTGCAGCATTTCAACGCACTGATGCGCCCGACCTCAGGCCGCGTATTATTTAATGGCGAGGATGTCTGGGCAGACGGTTACAGCCGGCGCAATCTGCGCTTTCATGTGGGAATTGTATTCCAGTATCCGGAACACCAGCTTTTCGAGACGGATGTTATTACAGATGTCTGTTTCGGACCGAAAAACCAGGGACTTTCCAAAGAAAAATGTCTGGAGCGGGCACGCAATGCACTCTGGCAGGTAGGTGTGCCGGAGGATCTGTTTGACAATTCGCCGTTTGAACTTTCCGGCGGGCAGAAGCGGCGTATCGCAATTGCCGGAATTCTTGCCATGAATCCGGATGTACTGATTCTGGATGAGCCGACCGCCGGACTGGATCCGCGCGGAAGGGACGAGATGTTTGATGTGATCAATCATCTCCAGGAAGTCCGCAACATAACCATTATCCTTGTATCACACAGTATGGAGGATGTGGCGCGGCATGCCGACCGCCTGATCGTGATGAACGAGGGCAAAAAAGCTTACGATGGAACGCCGAAGGAAGTCTTTTCACATTATAAAGAACTGGAAAAAATGGGCCTCGCGGCACCGCAGGTAACCTATATCATGCACGATCTTGCAGCAAACGGATTTGAAGTCGATGTGCAGGCGGCAACGGTCGAAGAGGCGAGAGATACAATACTGGAAGCAATTGCAGGCTGGTGAGGATCGGATGCTGCTTTTGCATGACGCCGCCTCTGAATATTGCAATTGCAGAGACAACATATATAACGCGGAAGCAGGGGCAGGGATACCAGACAGGATCTCGAGACAAAAATGACATGGCAGGGGTACCGGACAGGTTCCCGTGACAGAAAATGACATGGCAGGGGTACCGGACAGGTTCCCGTGACAGAAAATGACATGGCAGGGGTACCACACAGGATCCCATGACAGGAAAGAAAAATGCTGAGAGAAATCACAATCGGCCAGTACTATGAAGCGGATTCGATTCTGCACAGACTGGACCCAAGAGTTAAAATTATCGGAACACTGGTATACATTATTTCATTATTTGTGTTTCGCACCTGGGGGTATCTTCTGGGTGCTGCGGCGCTGATTATTTTAATCATTCTTTCGAAGGTTCCCTTCAAATTTATGATTAAAGGACTGCGTCCGATCATGATGATTCTGATGTTTACGATGGTACTGAACATCCTTCTGACACCGGGAGAAATCCTGTGGCAGTATCATTTTCTGCATGTCACACGGCAGGGACTTGTGCTTGCCGGAAAAATGGCAGTCAGGCTTGTGTTTCTTGTGCTCGGAGCGTCGCTGATGACACTTACGACAACACCAAACAAGCTGACCGATGCACTGGAACGGCTGCTTGGTCCGCTGAAGGTGCTTCATGTGCCTGTGCACGAGATTGCCATGATGATGTCAATTGCGATGCGTTTTATCCCGATCCTGATGGAGGAGACGGACCGCATCATGAAAGCACAGATGGCCCGCGGTGCAGATTTTGAGAGCGGCGGAATTATCCAGAAGGTGAAGGCAATGGTGCCGCTGCTGGTGCCGTTGTTCGTGTCAGCCTTCCGCCGCGCAAATGATCTGGCGCTTGCCATGGAAGCCCGCTGTTATCACGGCGGCGAGGGCAGAACCCAGATGAAGCCGCTGCGCTACGAAAGCAGAGATTACACGGCATATATCATTATGCTGGTTTACCTCGCGGCAACAATCGTACTGCGGATTGTGCTGCACGTCTAAAATGGGGTTTGCCGGGAGACAGGGGACGGTTCTCTGTCTCCTTTTTGTTTTCTGTCCCCAGAATCAGAAGGCAGAATCGCCTTCTTATTTTTTTATGGATATTTTATCTGAACCAGCCGCAGCCCATGGGCCGGTGCTGTCGGGCCGGCTGCTTCCCGGCTGCGGGCCGCAAGGATGTCCGGAATACTGTCAGGAGCCAGCGCACATTTGCCGATTTCCAGCAGCGTTCCGGCCATGATGCGCACCATGTTATACAGGAATCCGTTGCCGCTTACGACAAAGCGGATCATGTCATGATAAGGTGCCGGAGCAGAAGAGGAAGCCGGACCTGAAGAAGTCAGATTTGCAGAAACCGGATCAGAAGAGAACGCGCCGGCAGAGGAAGTATTTGCAGAAGCTTCACCTGTGAGAATCCCTGTGGCAGAAGCCATGCCGGAGAAGTTCTCACAGAGCACATCAGCCCGGTAAATCGTCCGCACAGTCCCATACTTTTCGGGACTCTCATAGCTGCTCTGTGATGCCTGTTCTGTGGCACCGCCGCCGGCAGCAAAGGAGGCGAAATCATGGGTGCCAACAAAGAACTGCGCGGCTTTCTGCATGGCGGCAAGATCAAGATGATAATAACAGAACAGGCTGTCCAGCCGCTGCATCGGATCAGGCATCTGTCTGTTCAAAATCCGGTATTCATAGGTCTTGATGCTGTCAACGAAGTGGGGATGCCAGTCCGGCGCAACTTCTTCGGAAGCCTGCACTTTGACATCCGCCGGAAGCCAGGTGTTCAGTGCAAATGCAAATTTGTCTGCCGGGATCCGGGACTCCGTATCAAAGATTACGACATTTCCGGAAGCATGAACGCCTGCGTCTGTACGGCTTGCGCCGATTGTCCGCACCGGTTTTTTCAGAACGTTTTGCAGTGCATCATTCAAAACCTGCTGAACCGTGATCCCGTTCGGCTGGATCTGCCAGCCGCAGTAGGCGGTTCCGTCATATGCGATTGTCAGGCGGATACGTCGTTTTTCCATTGTACACGCGATTCCTTTCTATGTGGATGTACAGCAGATAATGATGCGAATAGTGCAGCAGTCAATGATGCGGATGAAGCAGCAGGTGATGATGCGAATGATGCAGATGGTGCAGCAGGCATTTACGATCAGGTGTAAAACAATGCATACGTGTACAGGCATCTGCTGAATACTTATGATAGCACAGTCCTGTTCTAAAAAACACAGGAAAGCAAAACAGCAGAAAGAAAATAACGCTGCACTGTCTGTACGGGAATTCAAATGCCCGCTGCTCTGTGATAAAATAGAACCAGATCTGCCGAAGTACATGACCACGGTTCCGGGGGAAATTGTACGTATGCGGCAGCAAAAAAACCAGAAGTAAGAATGCCAGTTAAAAGGAAAAGGGAAAGCATATGAGACAGAAGCATTATTTGAAATATTCAGGCATAGCAGCTGTATTTGTCCTGTTGATCCTGGTTACATTCTTTTCAGAAACTGCATTTGCAGCAGATTCTGCGGCGCGCAAGGCAGTTCCGTTTTCAAATAAGACGATCTACTTGAAATGGGATCTGAATTCTTTTAAGAAGCCGGCATCGGGTGAGACGGATGACATGCTGGGTGCTGCGGCTGCGGCAATTACAGGCAATGCCTCGGACGGCGGTTATGGAAAGCACAAAACAGATAAAGTTGAAAAAACGATAAAAGCACTTGGATTCACAAAAAATATCCAGCATCTGAATTATGAAGATCCGAAAGTGAATCAGCCCGGAATGACGTTTGCGCTCAATGAAAAAAAGATCGGTAAGAAGAGGATTGTTCTTGCTGCATTCAAGGGAACTTCGACAGGGGAGGACGTGCTGAGTGATCTCAACGCCCAGCTGAATGGATTTCAGACACCCGGAGAGAATGCGCTGAAAGCACTGAAAGCCTATCTGAAAAAGCATAACCTCGACGCTAAAAACACAATCCTGTATATCACAGGCTACAGTTACGGTGCGGCCGTGGCATCACGTGTGGCTATCGGAATTGCGGACATCATACCGAAAAAGAATACGTTTGTGTATACGATTGCGTGCCCCAATTATTACGTCAATGGCATTTCGAAAACAGGCTGGGGAAATATTCACAACTATGTAAATGCATCAGATCCCGTTCCGAAGGTTCCGGTTCGCACAGACTGCGGGAAAATCGGCTCGACAGAAACCTTTGACTATAAGAACACAAAGAATTATGGAAGGCGTGACAGGTTTGATCTTGCGTTTTATTATCTGAAAAATACCCGGTATTCCAAATGTGTGGAACCTATGAAAGACCACATGGACTATATGTATATGTCCTTGATCCTGTCAAAAGCAGGAACCACCGGGATACAGGATTCCTTTGCTTCAGAAATGATCGTGCCCAGGCTGTCGAAGGTGACATCACCAAAGGCAGAAAAAGTGAAGATCACCTGGAAAAAAGTAACGCGGGCAGACGGATATGAAGTCCTTTATTCCGGAAAGAAAACGAAGAACTATAAGGTTTTGAAGAAGGTTGAAGGGAAGAACACGCTTTCCTGCACAAAGAAAGGGTTAAAGGGAGGAAAAAAATACTATTTCAAAGTCCGGTCATATGTAAATATCGGAGGTCATTATTTTTACAGTGATTACTCCGGCATAAAGTCTGTCACGATCAAAAAAGCAGTTCCCTCAGTATCACTGAACAGGAATGCGATGACGATCACCGCAGGACAGACAAAGACACTGACGGCGACGGTGAAAAACTATTCCGGAAAAGTCAAATGGAAGAGTTCAGACAAGCGTGTGGCCTCTGTCAGTTCCGGCGGAAAAGTGAAGGCAAAGAAGGCGGGAACCGCCGTTATTACAGTAACCGCAGGCAGCAGAAAAGCGGTCTGCAAAGTGAAGGTAAAAAAGGCGCGCACAGTTGATCTCGCGAAGTACTACAGAAAACCTTACAGCAGTGTCGTGCGTAAATTCCCGGGTGGTGCTGATATCACATGGTATGCAGAGTATGACGAGTATCGCTATAAAGATGCTGTTACGTTCTTTTTCCCGAAACCGGTGGCGGACCAGAAACAGGCACCACTCGATATGATTGCACTGGATAAAAAGATGAAAGGTTATAATCTGCTTGGCGTAACGGTCGGCATGAACAGAGAAACCGCATTTAAAAAGCTGAGGAAAGCCGGATTTAAGCGGACAGTGGCTGTTGGAATTACATATTACTGGGAAGGCAGCAATTCCCGGCAGGTGCAGATCGAAGCAGACAGCAAAGTACGGTCGATCCGCTATGGTGCATGGTAAAAAAGTTCGGAAAAATCTTGACTTTGTGATACCTCTATACTAATATAGAAGGGCATGACGGCTGAAGCGGGCCGCTGCGCACCTTCCCAACGCGCAAGCACGTTCTAAGCGGCATGAAACCAGGACAGGAACGCCGTTAGCCCCGGCAGAACTGTCAGAGCGGCAGAGAAAGTCATACGGACAGTGACAGAAAATGCCGTCCTTCCCCGCATTATAAGCAATTGACAGTACGAAATGCGGGCTGAATATATCCAGGAGGAAATAACCATGAACATGAAAACATTTATGGCGAATCCGGACAAGATCGAGAAGAAGTGGTACGTGGTTGACGCAGAAGGTCAGACACTCGGCCGCATGTCATCTGAGATCGCCAAAGTGCTCAGAGGAAAAAATAAACCGGAATATACACCGCACGTTGACACCGGCGACTATGTAGTCGTTGTCAATGCTGACAAGATCAAAGTGACAGGCAAAAAGCTTGATCAGAAGATCTACTTCACACATTCTGCATTTGTAGGCGGTGCAAAGTACACCACACTCAAAGAACTCATGCAGAAGAAGCCGACCAAGGCAGTTGAACTTGCAGTTAAGGGCATGCTTCCAAAAGGACCTCTCGGCAGACAGATGCTGAAGAAGCTTCATGTATACGCAGGTGCAGAGCATCCGCATGCAGCGCAGCAGCCGGAAGCACTGACATTTTAATAGGGAGGTAAATGAAAGTGGCTAATGCATCTTATTACGGAACAGGCAGAAGAAAAAAATCCGTCGCACGCGTTTATCTGACACCTGGCACAGGTAAGATCGTGATCAACAAGCGCGACATTGATGATTACTTTGGACTCGAGACACTGAAGACCATCGTCCGTCAGCCGCTCGTACTGACAGAGACAACCGACAAGTTTGACGTTAAGGTCAATGTAGTCGGCGGCGGCTTCACAGGACAGGCAGGCGCAATCCGTCACGGAATCAGCCGCGCACTCCTCGAGGCAGACGCAGAGTACAGACCGGCCCTCAAGGCAGCCGGATACCTCACACGTGATCCGCGTATGAAAGAGCGTAAGAAATACGGTCTCAAAGGCGCACGTAGAGCTCCGCAGTTCAGCAAGCGATAATCAGATTATCTGGTCATACAAAGGACATTCTCCGGAAATGGGGAATGTCCTTTTTTCGTGATATGCATATCACAATCAGAAGCACTAACTTTTCTCTTGATTTTCTTCCACGCGTGGAATATAATTAAAATCCGATTAGAGAAAACTAACCAGGGCCTGCTGAGTGTTGAATGAAGCTTAACGCAGAAATTTTTTTTATTAAACGGTTAGAATATACTAACACGCAGAAGCTGGAGGAAATCGTATATGAAAGAAAAGAAAAAAAGCGACCTGGCGGTGCTGCTTGGCTATGCAGGCAGCTATAAAGGCCTGACGTTTCTGGGCCTTGGCCTCTCGGCAGTTGCAATGGTGCTCGGGATGCTCCCGTACATCTGTATCTGGCTGGCGGCACGGGATCTGATCGCTGTCGCACCAAACTGGACAGAAGCCGCGGGAATCGCAAAATACGGCTGGATGGCCTTTGCGTTTGCTGTGGCCGGAATTGCTGTTTATTTTGCAGCATTGATGTGCACCCATCTGGCGGCCTTCCGGACGGCTTCCAATATCCGTAAAGCCGGAATGAAGCATTTGATGAAGACGCCTTTGGGCTTTTTCGATTCCAATGCCTCCGGTCTGCTGCGTAACCGTCTGGATGGAGCGGCCTCCGAAACGGAGACCCTGCTTGCCCACAATCTGGCGGACATCGTTGGAACTGTGGCTATGTTTGTTGCGATGCTGGTGCTTATGTTTGTGTTTGACTGGCGGATGGGGATCTCCTGTCTGCTGGCGGCAGTCGTGTCTGTCATAGCGATGGCCACGATGATGGGCGGTAAAAATGCCGGACTCATGGCAGAATATCAGGCGGCGCAGGATCAGATGAGTAAGGCCGGAACGGAATATGTCCGCGGTATCCCCGTGGTCAAAGTGTTCCAGCAGACCGTATATTCCTTTAAGGCTTTTAAGCAGGCCATCGAAGATTACAGTACAAAGGCAGAACATTATCAGGCGGATGTCTGCAAAGTTCCCCAGTCTGTTAACCTGACCTTTACCGAAGGTGCCTTTGTCTTTCTGGTTCCTGTGGCACTCCTTCTGGCACCGGCAGCGATTGCCTCCGGCAGCTTTGCCGGGTTTGTTACGAACTTTGCTTTCTACGCGGTGTTTTCTGCCATCATCTCCACAGGGCTGGCAAAGATCATGTTTTCTGCCAGCGGCATGATGCTGGCCGGCACGGCACTGGGAAGAATCAGCGAGGTCATGAGCGCGCCTGTCCTGAAGATCACAGATCATCCCCGGGCACCGAAGGACAACAGTGTGGTATTTAAGAATGTAAGCTTCACCTATGAAGGAGCAGAGGTTCCCGCTCTTGATCAGGTGACGTTCAGAGTGGAACCCGGACAGACGGTCGCTTTGGTCGGTCCCTCTGGCGGCGGCAAAACAACGGCAGCGAGCCTGATCCCCCGCTTCTGGGACGTCAGTTCCGGCAGCGTTCTTGTGGGCGGTGTCGATGTCAGGGAGGCTGACCCACACGTACTGATGGATCAGGTGGCTTTTGTCTTCCAGAATAACCGTTTGTTCAAGACCAGTATTCTGGAGAATGTCAGAGCCTCCCGCCCGGATGCGACCCGTGAAGAGGTACAGGCAGCACTCTCTGCGGCACAGTGTGATGATATCCTGGAAAAACTGCCGAATGGCATGGATACGGTCATCGGAACGGAAGGAACTTACCTTTCCGGAGGCGAACAGCAGCGTGTGGCGCTGGCAAGAGCGATCCTGAAGGACGCGCCCATTGTTGTGCTGGACGAGGCTACCGCATTTGCAGATCCTGAAAATGAGGCCATGATTCAGAAGGCCTTTGCAGCGCTGACAAAAGGCCGGACCGTCATCATGATCGCACATCGTCTGTCTACCGTAGTCGGTGCGGATAAGATCATCGTACTGGAAAATGGAAAAGTTGCCGAGGAAGGCACGCATACGGAGCTGGTACAGGTAAACGGTCTGTATTCCCGGATGTGGAAAGAATACAATCAGGCAGTCAAATGGCGCATCACACAGACGGATGCAGTTATGCCTTCATCTGCAGAAATGGAGGTACAGTAATGTTCGGAAAAGAATTCCAGCGTAAATATGCCCTGACTGATCAGGGCGTAAAAAACACAAAACAGGGGACCATCTTTACCGTTATCGTGAATCTTGTTGTCATGGGCGGAATGGGTATCCTGTACCTCCTCATGACGAAGTTCATGGATACCCTGACGAACGGCGCACCGCTTCCGAATACGCCTGTTTTTATCCTGCTGGTACTTGCTTTCGTGCTCCTTTCCCTGATCACACATATGCAGCAGTATCGTACGACTTATGGCCTGGTATACAGCGAAGTCAAAGCGGTCCGGATCAGCATTGCCGAGCGCTTAAGAAAGCTGCCGCTTGGCTATTTTGGGAAGCGTGATTTAGCAGATCTTACCGAAACCATCATGGGCGATGTGAACCGGCTGGAGCACGTGTGGTCCCATTGTCTGGGATATCTCTACGGTTCCTACATTTCCACAGCGATTATTGCTGTTGCACTCTTTTGCTGCAACTGGAAGCTGGCTATCGCCTGCCTGTGGGGCGTTCCGGTCGCTTTTGCCCTCCTTTTTGGAAGCCGTAAGCTGGCTAAGAAGAATTCAGAGATTACAAAAGCAGCGGGGATCCAGGTGTCTGACGGCATTCAGGAAACCCTCGAAAACATCCGGGAGATCCGGGCCACTAACCAGGAAGAGCGGTTCCTGAATGAGCTGGACGCAAAGATCGATCACCATGAGAAGACAATGGTCAAAGGAGAACTGTCCACCGGCATCTTCGTCAATGCTGCCAGTGTCATCATGCGTCTTGGGGTGGCGACAACGATCCTCACAGGTACGACTATGATCCTCTCCGGGCAGATCGATTTTATGCTGCTGTTTATGTTTCTGCTGGTGATCACCCGTGTCTATGCGCCATTTGATCAGGCGCTCGCCCTGATCGCTGAGATGTTTATGTCGCAGATCTCCGCCAGTCGTCTGATGGAGATCTACGATGCGAAGACAGCCGACGGGGCAGACAGCTTTGCGCCGAAGGGACATGATATCGTCTTTGAAAATGTTGTTTTTGCGTACGACAATGAACAGGTGCTTCGCGGCGTCAGCTTCACGGCTAAAGAGGGGGAGGTAACAGCACTTGTGGGACCTTCCGGTTCAGGCAAGAGTACCTGCGCAAGACTGGCTGCAAGACTATGGGATATCGACAGCGGCACCATCCGGGTTGGCGGCGTGAATATAGCAGAGATTGATCCGGAAACGCTGCTCACCGATTATTCCATGGTGTTCCAGGAGGTGGTGCTCTTTGATGATACAGTGATGGAAAATATACGTCTTGGCAAACACGGCGCATCCGACGAAGAGGTCCTGGCAGCCGCCAGAGCAGCGAACTGTGACGAGTTCGTAGAGAAGCTTCCACATGGCTATGCCACGCCCATCGGTGAAAACGGAGCTAAGCTTTCCGGAGGAGAACGCCAGCGGATCTCTATTGCCCGTGCACTTTTAAAGAATGCACCGATCGTGCTTCTAGATGAGGCGACGGCTTCTCTTGACGTGGAGAACGAGACGAAGGTGCAGGGCGCGCTGTCACGGCTGCTTTCCGGTAAAACGGTGCTGGTCATCGCCCACCGTATGCGTACTGTGGAAGCGGCGGATAAGATCGTTGTTCTGGCCGATGGCAAGGTAGCCGAAGAAGGAAGTCCGGCAGAGCTGTTTGCGCAGGAGAACAGTCTTTTCAGACGCATGACGCAGTTGCAGAATGCCAGCGCAGGATGGAGCATTTGATAAGAAGAAAAAATAATAATCAGATTATATGGTTTACACAAAGGACATTTTCCGAAGATGGGGAATGTCCTTTTTTTCAGGCAGCTGCCCGTCAGCATGCTGCTGTATCATCTGGATTCTGCTGCCTCCATTGGCATACGGCTGCGCTGCCAAGAACCGGTTGAGCCGGAACAAAGGATTTGATATATTGTAGAGAAGAAGGATAATATGGCATCCTGGCAGAAAGGGGAATATTCTACATGCTGCACCGACTGAAACCATACTGGCAGGCACTTCTGGATGTTTTCAAATATCAGATCGTAACAAAGATCCTGATTGCTGTCTGGATCTATCTTCTCGGCAGACTGTTTCAGGTGCTGCTTGTCAGTACCGGAAGAGTGGCTGTCACATCCGGTGACTTCAAATTCATTTTTACGAGCTGGCAGGGGATTCTGATCATTCTGATCGGATTGTTTTCGCTGTTTATTTATGTGGCATTTGATATTAACACCAAGATTGTTATGAGCCGGAGTATGCTGCTCGGAGACGGGACATCTCTTCGGGAAAGTGTGAAGGAAGGGTTTTTATCGATCGGGAAATTCATGAATGTCCGCGGGATCGGCGTGATCCTTTATATAGCCCTGATCGCACCGCTTCTGGGATTTGGCATGCTGATCTCCCTGACAGAAGGATTTTACATTCCGACATTTATTACATCTGTGATCGAGTCAACGCCCCTCTACCTGATTGGAGTTACGGTGCTGCTGACAGCGTTTCTGGTTGTGGGAATTGCAAATCTCTATGTACTGCACGGCGTGGTGCTGGATAAACTGCCATTGAAGGAGGCAGGCCTTCAATCCAAAAAACTGATGAAAGTGCACTGGAAGGATTACCTGAAGCAGAATTTTCTGTACATACTGGTAACGGCAGTTCTGCTGGCGGCTGTTGTTGCGATTTTCATCATGCTGCCGATGAAGATTGTATACACATTGCCGCTGCAGGATGGAACGAGGCGGATCCTGACGATTCTGTTTATGACTGCGGGCGCGGTCATCTCGTTGTTTGCGGGTCTTTTCGCGACGCCGCTCTATATCATGAAGATGACACAGCTGTTTTATTCTTATAAGACAGGGGAACTCCTTTTGTTCGAGGAGCGGGAAAAGAGGAAACATCCCTTCGTCCTGACGGGCCTGGCCGCAGTCGTAGTTGGCATTATTGTCGTCACGTTTGTTATGAACCGGTACTTTGATGAGGTTTTTCCGCTGGAATGCAATGTGGGAATTGTAGCGCACAGAGCGGGCGGAAATGAAGGACCGGAAAATACGGTTGCGGGGCTGGAGGCGGCGTACGGATTTGGCGCCATGGGAAGTGAGATTGACATACAGAGAACCAACGATGGTTTCTATGTTCTGAACCATGACAGTACGTTTGCACGCGTCGCTGGAGATGACAGAACACCGGAAGAGATGACACTGGAGGAAGTGAAAGCGCTGAAGGTGGAAGGCGAATCAGTACCGACGTTTGAAGAAACGCTGCAGGCATGCAAAGGAAAACTGATTCTATTCACGGAGCTGAAGGGAAATACAGCGGACCGGCAGATGGCGGATGATGCGGTCAGGATCATCAAAGAATATGGGATGGAAGAAGAGTGTGTTCTGATTTCGTTAAAATATGATCTGATAAATTATATCGAAAGTACATATCCTGAGATGCACACCGGGTTCCTGACCTTTGCTTCGTTTGGCAATACAGCGGCGCTGAATTGTGATTACCTTGGTCTTGAGGAGGAATCGGCCACTTCCGATGCAATCCAGGCAATTCATAATCAGGGGAAGAAAGCACTCGTCTGGACTTCGAATGAGCGGGAATCACAGCGGCATTTTCTGTGTTCGCAGGCGGACGGTCTGATCACGGACAATGTGAAGCAGGCAGCGGAGATGAAGACAGAGCTGGCCAGAAGGACAGATCTGCAGAGGATCATCGACCGGTTCTTCGGATTATAAAAATGTATGCGGCGCAGGCGGGAAGTCCCCCGCTTCTGCAGGCAAAGCGACGACATCGCAGAGCTGTGCAGCAGTCAGAGTCTGACAGAACACCCATAAATATCATTCTGCAGCAGAAAGGAGAAACACAATGACCGGCACAATGAAAGCAGCAGTCTATGAGGGAGAAGGAATTCTGAAGGTGAAGGAAGTCAGCATTCCGCAGATTCAGCGCGATACCGATGTCCTGATCCGCGTGGATGCGGCCAGCATCTGCGGCAGTGACCTGCACGGGCTCACGATTCCGCCGGGGGTGGTCCATACGCCGAATATCATCTACGGACATGAATTCTGCGGCACTGTTGTTGAAAAGGGATCTGCCGTTGAACAGTTCTCCGAGGGAGATTTTGTGACGGTCAATCCTCGTGTCCGCTGCGGCCATTGCTATGAGTGTACCCATAACCGCGGGGATCTCTGCTCTGAGACTTACCATTATGGAGAAACCGGCGACGGCGGTTTTGCGGAGTACGCGCTGGTGGATGCCGGACAGATGTACCATGTGCCGGATGGTGTCGCACCGGATCTCGCGGCACAGACGGAGCCGCTTGCCTGTGTGATGAGCGCCATTAATATGGCGAAGCCGACGCCGGTCGATTATGTGCTGCTGTACGGTGCCGGCCCGATCGGCCTGACATTTCTGCGCGTGCTGAAGACATTCGGCGTCAAAAACCTGATCATGACCGCAAAAGGCGCAGCCCGTGTGGCGGAAGCAAAAGCCTGCGGCGCGGACATTGTCGTGGATGTCGAGAAAGAGACAGTTGAAGAGGTCATGAAGCAGCACTGGCCGTTTATGGCGGACCTTGTGATTGACGCGGTCGGCCGCGCGGATGTTCTGACAGAGGGAATCAAATTCCTGAACAGCCGCGGCAGAATGGTTCTGTTCGGCTATGACAGGCATGCCGTCTCGGCGGTGCCGCCGTCACTGATCGTCGGCAAAGAACTGTCACTGTTCGGGGCGCTCGGAAAAGATTTCCCGGGCGCACTGGAACTGCTGCAGAACCCGGAACTGGATCTGGGACGGTTTATCACACACCGGCTGCCGCTGGATGAAGTGCTCACAGGTATTTCGCTTCTGCGGAATAAAGAGGCCTGCCGTGTGATTTTGTATCCGGGGAAATGAGAAATTGCCGGAATTGTCTCTCTAAATGACAGAAAAACACGGAACTGTTTTATCCGCAAAAAACAATATCGTAAAATAAACGGCTGTTTGTTATAATTAATCATTATAATCGATCTATCTAATAGGATTTTATTTCCTGAAAGGAGCAGTACGATGGAAGGAATCGAAAGAGTATGCCAGTTTCTTGATGATGTACAGACTTATTACCTTGCAACGGTTGACGGCGACCAGCCGCGTGTCAGACCGTTCGGAACAGTACTTCCGTATGACGGAAAGCTTTATATTCAGACCGGTAAGGTAAAAGATGTTTCGAAACAGCTTGCAGCCAATCCGAAAGCGGAAGTGTGCGCATTCAAAGGCGGAAAGTGGCTTCGCGTTGCCGGTGAACTGATCAATGATGACAATCATGACGTAAAGGTTGCCATGCTTGAGAAAATGCCGAGCCTCAAGGCAATGTACAGTGCTGACGATGACAACATGCAGATGCTGTATTTCAGGAATGCGACAGCAACTTTCAGTTCTTTCACGGAAGCACCGGAGACGGTTACATTCTGATCTTGCATATACTGGAGGCAATTGATTTTCACCTCATAGTTACATAGAATTGTACTATGAGGTGTTTTTCTGCCGGATGGATCCAGAGTTTCTGTGATCGTGAAAGCTGATGTATAAAACCGATTGATAAGGAAAACCCGGAAAAGGAGTGGGCATGGAATTCAATGTAAAAGACCTGCAGTGGGTCAGACAGCCGAAAGCGTTTGTAATTGAAGATAACAGGATTGAGATTACGACAGAGCCGGATACAGATCTCTGGCAGAAAACCTTTTATGGTTTTACCGGTGACAATGCGCCGGTCCTGCAGATGGAGACCGAAGAGAAAAGTTTTTCCTTTACCGTGAAGACAGAGTTTCCGCAGAAGCGGGTGAAATTTGACCAGTGCGGCATTGTGATGTATCTGGACAGCGACAACTGGATGAAGGCCTCTGCGGAGTACGCGGATGAGAATGGACAGTATTTTGGGAGCGTCCTGACCAACCATGGATATTGTGACTGGGCGACAAACATGGTTGCACCAGAAGTTACAACAGTCTGGTACCGTCTCAGCCGGAAAGATTCCGACTATGTGATTGAGTATTCCTTAGATGGGGAGAACTATGTGATGATGCGCATGTTTCATATGTTCGAGGGAGGGGAGAAGATCCGCTTCGGTATCTATGCCTGCAGTCCGGGAGAATCATCCTTTAAGGCTGTCTTTTCAGAAATGGCATTGACAGAGTTTTTGTTTGAGGACTGATGCTGTATATCCTCCGGAATTTGTTTGATCTTGATTTTTGCTGTTTTTTAGATAAGCAGGCGGTTTGAGAAGGAGGTGACCATATGTATCTTGGGGAAGAGATCAAAAAACTGGGATTTGGTCTGATGCGTCTGCCGCAGAAGGACGGTGTAATTGATCTGGAAGAAACGCAGAAGATGGTGGATCTGTTTATGGAGAACGGATTTACTTATTTTGACACAGCATGGGCTTATACCGGCAGTGAGGAGGCAATTCGGAAGACGCTGGTAGAACGCTATCCGCGTGATTCATTTACACTGGCCACGAAGAATGCGGCGTGGATCAACTGCAGGACGCGGGAGGAGGCCATTGCACAGTTTGACCTTTCGCTGGAACGCCTGGGTGCAGGCTATATCGATTTTTATCTGCTGCACAACCTGGGTGTGCACCGGACAAAAGTATTTGAGGAGTTTGATCTCTGGAATTATTTTCTTCAGAAGAAGGAAGAGGGTCTGATTAAACATCTCGGTTTTTCATTCCATTCAACGCCGGAAGAACTGGATGAGATTCTCACGAAACACCCGGAGGCAGAGTTTGTACAGCTGCAGATCAATTATGCCGACTGGGAGAACCCGGCGATTCTGTCGCGGGCCAATTATGAAGTGGCAAGAAAGCACGGAAAGCCGGTTGTAATCATGGAGCCGGTAAAAGGCGGACTGCTGGCAAATCCGCCGGAATCGGTAGAGAAGATTCTCAAAGCGGCAGAGCCTGAGAGCTCCTGTGCATCCTGGGCAATCCGGTTCGCGGCGAGTCTAGAAGGTGTCATTACCGTTCTCTCCGGCATGACCTATGTGCCGCAGATGGAAGATAATCTGGCTTATATGAAAGACTTCACGGGACTGACAAAAGAACAGCAGGAAGTAATCCGTGCTGCGCAGAAAGCGCTTGCCGAGATCCCGCTCATCCCATGTACCAGCTGTAATTACTGCGCGAAAGTCTGTCCGAAAAACATCGGAATTTCCGGATCTTTTACGGCATTGAATATGGTGACGCTTTATGGAAATAAAGATTTTGCGCAGAATCAGTTCAACTGGCTGGTCAAAGGCCACGGGAAAGACGTGCCGTCATCCTGCATCAAATGCGGGAAATGTGAGGGTGTCTGTCCGCAGCGGATCGCCATCCGGGAAGAGCTGGAGCGCGTTGCGGCTGCTTTCGAAGTATAAATCGCGATCTCCGATCGCGCGCGAGCTGCCGGAGGCTCATTTTTCAACGTGGGCTTTAACCCCATGTTGAAGAATCAATACATGATCTTGTGGCAGCGGCAGTAAGCAGACACAAATAATTGCATAAAAGAAATACAAGGTTAACAAATTTGTAAAAAATACTGGAAATCCTGTTGAAACTGTGCTATACTCCTATCGTTGCGTAGTCTGGCTTATTGTAAGCTTGAAGAAATGATAAGGAGAATGACCGACAGACTTCCGTCTGGCGGCAGAAAATGAGCAGACAAATGATGAAGCGTATCTCGTTAACAATACTGACACTGGTGCTGATGCTGAGTATGTCGGTTCCGGTATTCGCTCTCAATAAAGAGAAGGCTAATGCAGTATTAGAAGCACAGAAAAAAGACGGTACACCGGTTGATATCACGGAAGTGGACACCTGGTTCCAGGGACGGATCCCGGCAACCGAGAAGCGTACATTGAAGAAGGGTACTTCCTACACGACAGTCGGTACCGGCGGATGTTCCTATTTCGCAGCTGCCTACATGCTGCTGAAGATGGGAGAACTTGATATCCTCGGCGGAGAATCTCCAATTACCGTTCTGGACAAGATGGAAGCAATCGACGGCTATCTCACATTCGGCAAGATGGATTTCCAGCGCATTCGAGAGGCATATCCGAATGTCACTTGCTGCGAGTACAAGACTCCGCTGACAGGAACCATGCCGGAGCGGATCGACCAGATCCGGGAAAAACTGGACAATGGCTATTTTGTAATTGCCACGGTAGTCGGCGGCGTGACAGACGGACATTATATTTTTATCGACAGCATTACAGATGACGGCAACATGGTGATCGGCGACAGTGCATTTGCCGGAACCAAATGGACCGACACCTTCGGCGCAGCCGGTTCAACGATTACAGATATTTCTGTATTCCGCAGCAGCCGGGTAAATTCTTATGATTGCCCGTCCATCTATGAGACCAAAGAATACGCGGAGTCCGGTAAGGACTTCTCACTGAAAGCAGTGGAACTGTAAAGAAATGAAACGGCAGGGCGCAGTCCGAAGGGACTGCGCCTTTATTGATGCGCTGGTTTTGACATGGTTCAGCAAGAGTTTCCCCCATCCTCTGCAGACGCTGGGAGTATGTCACCACGGCGGAAGCGTTTCTGACAGATGTAAAACGTTACGGGCAGATGTAAAACGTCACTGACAGATGTTCAGCCCTGCTGACAGATGTGAAGCGCTGCAAAGACAGAAGTTGTAAGGTGTCTGAGGACGTGGTATACTGTCTTGATAGGTTTAATCATGGGTGATTGTGCCCCGTGAAAATATCATTGCAGGAAAAGAGAAACAATCATGCAGATTATCGTTATAGGATGCGGAAAAGTCGGAATCAAGCTGGTATCACAGCTTGCGCGGGAAGATAAAGATAATAACATAACGGTCATTGATACCAGAGAGGAAGCGGTACAGCTGGTTTCAGATACATACGATGTCATGGGCATTGTCGGAAACGGAACCAGTTTCAAGGTGCTGTCCGAGGCTGATATCGAGCATGCGGATATGCTGATTGCGGTTACCAGCAGTGATGAAGTCAATCTGCTGTGCTGCGTCATCGCGAAGCGGACGAAATGCCTGACCGTTGCACGCGTGCGTAATCCGGTCTATTCAAGGGAGCGGGATTTCTTCCGCAGAGAACTCGGCCTCTCTATGATCATCAATCCGGAGTTTGAGGCGGCACTGGAAGTCGGACGTCTGTTCCGGTATCCGTTTGCAATTGAAGTGGACCGGTTTGCAAAGGGACGCGCAGATCTGCTGCGGTTCCGTGTGCCGGCGGATTCCTCACTGGCAGGCAGAGCGCTGAAAGATCTTGGACGCGAGACACAGAATGTCCTGATCTGCATTGCAGAACATGAAGGAAAAATCTGTATCCCGGACGGTAATTATGTGATTGAATCGGGAGATATTCTGTCTGTCATTGTAGATCAGTACAGCAGCGGACAGTTCTTTAAGCGGATCGGTATGCGGACCAATCAGATCAAAAATGCGCTGCTGATAGGCGGCAGCCGTCTTTCCTATTACGTCGCGAAGATTCTGGAAAATACGGATATCGAAGTGCGTATCATCGAGCGTGACATGCAGCGCTGTGAGGAACTGGCAGATCTGCTGAAAAAGGCCGACATTGTAAATGGAAACGGCAGCAATCATGAGTTCCTGCGTGAGGAGCGCATCGACCAGTTTGATGCGATGCTGGCGAGCATGAAGATGGATGAGGAAAATATTATTCTCTCACTGTATGCGCGGGATAAGATTCATTATAAAGTTGTCACGGACGTCAGCCATATAGAAGTAAATGGTGTCATCAAGAATCTGGATCTGGACAGTATCATTTCTCCAAAGAGTATTACGGCTGAAACGATCGTTCAGTTTGTCCGCGCCACGGCCAATGGTATGGGCAGCAACATTGAGACGTTGTATCAGCTGCTGGACGGTGAAGTAGAGGCACTGGAATTCTTTATTCAGCCAAATGCGCCGGTAGTCGGAATTCCGCTGATGAACCTGGAACTGCGTCCGAATATATTGATTGCCGGAATTGTCCGGAAGGGCAAGTTAATCATTCCGGGCGGGCAGGATGAAATTACGCCCGGTGATTCCGTGATTGTCGTGACGACAAATACTGGTTTTACGGATATCAACGATATTCTGAAATAAGAATTGTGGATACAAGGATCTGTTAATTATGAGAATTCCTGTTAAATTTGAGATCAGGCCGGGAATGAATGTGGATATGATCCGCTATATTCTCTGCTGGGTCATGGAGATCGAGGGGCTGTTTCTGCTGCTTCCGTGCATCGTTGCAGGTCTTTACAGAGAGCGGGTCGGAACGATCTATTTTCTGTGGGCGGCACTGTGCCTTGGTGTAGGATATATTGGTTCACGCATCAAACCCAAAAACACAGAGATCTTTATGAAGGAAGGTATGGTGACGGCGGCACTTGTATGGCTGGTCATGAGCTTTCTGGGGGCGGCTCCGTTTTGTCTTACCGGAGAGATACCGGGTTACCTGGACGCGTTGTTTGAAATCGTATCCGGTTTTACGACGACCGGCGCGTCGATTCTGACCGATGTCGAGGCGCTTACACATGCATCACTTTTCTGGCGCAGCTTCTCGCACTGGATCGGCGGCATGGGTGTTCTGGTCTTTATCCTGATGCTGATTCCGGTACAGAACGGCTCACAGATGAATCTGATGCGTGCAGAGAGCCCGGGCTACAATGTTTCCAAATTTGTCCCGCGTGTGCGCGGCACCGCAAGAATTCTTTACAAGATTTATCTGGTTCTCTCGGTTGCGGAACTCGTAGTACTGCTGTGCAGCCGCATGAACTGGTTTGATGCCCTGTGTATCACGTTCGGAACGGCCGGAACAGGTGGTTTTGGCGTCCTTAACAGCAGCTGCGGGGCCTATACTGTATTTCAGCAATATGTCATTGCAGTATTCATGATTCTGTTTGGCGTCAATTTCAGTTATTATTTCCTGTTCACGGCGCGGAAATTCAAGACGGCATTCCGGCTGGATGAAGTGCGGATCTACATGGCGATTATTGCAGGAGCAGTCATACTGATTGCAGTCAATACACGCGGTTATTTCAGCAGCGTGGAGGAAACAATCCGCGCATCACTGTTTCAGGTCGGAAGTATCATCACGACGACCGGATTTTCTACAACAGATTTTAACATGTGGCCGTCTTTCTCCAAGACGATTCTGGTGCTTCTGATGTGCATCGGTGCCTGTGCAGGAAGCACGGGCGGCGGATTCAAGGTATCCCGCGTTATCATCCTGGTGCGGACCAGTTTCCGCCGGCTGGCGACCTATATTAACCCGAAGCGTGTCCGCCGTATCAAAATGGATGGCGAGACCATGCCGGAAGAGCAGGTGCGCGGTGTGGAAGTATTCCTGACAGTGTACATCATGATCTTTGCGCTGTCAGTTCTGCTGATCAGCCTGGACGGCTTCAGTTTTGAAACCAATTTTACAGCAGTCAGTGCAACCCTGAATAACATCGGCCCGGGACTGGACGGCGTCGGACCCACCGCGAATTTTGCGCATTTCCGTCCGCTTTCCAAGATGATCCTGATTTTCGATATGCTGGCAGGGCGTCTGGAATTATTCCCGGTACTGATTCTGCTGTATCCGCCGACCTGGAAGAAGCGATAAGGAGACAGGAGACGGTTCTCTGTCTCCGCATGCGATGGGATGCAATTTCCACGCAGCTCAGACAGGATTCGCTGCTTTGGAAAGTGCATCCCGTCCAGGGTGGTCTGCAGTAAACAGAGAACCATCCCTTGTAGAAAAGAGGAGATTTAAGATGAGTAACTGGGAGAGAAATGTGCGGCAGTGCGTACCGTATACGCCGGGCGAGCAGCCGCAGGAGCAGAATATCATCAAGCTGAATACCAATGAAAATCCGTATCCGCCGGCGCCGGCGGTGCAGGAAGCGCTGCGGAGTCTGTCCCCGGACGCGCTGCGAAAGTATCCGGATCCGGCGGCAGGAAAGCTGGTGAAGGCACTTGCAGAGCGGTATCAGGTGAATCCGGCACAGGTGTTTGTCGGGGTCGGCTCGGATGACGTGCTTGCAATGGCATTTCAGACGTTTTTCAACAGTGAAAAGCCGGTTCTGTTTCCGGATATCACGTATTCGTTCTATGATGTCTGGGCAGATGCATTCCGGATTCCGTATCAGAAGATTCCGCTGACTGATACATTTGAGATCTGTGCGGATGATTATCAGATTCCAAACGGAGGAATTATTTTTCCGAATCCGAATGCGCCGACAGGAATTGCGATGACGCCGGATGTGATTGAGGGGATTCTGCAGGCAAATCCGGACGTTGTTGTGATCGTGGACGAGGCATATGTGGATTTCGGTGCGGAGACAGTTCTGCCGCTGGTGGAGAAGTATGAGAATCTGCTGGTGGTGCAGACGTATTCCAAATCGCGTTCCATGGCGGGGGCACGCATCGGATTTGCAGTCGGCAGCGAGAAGCTGATCAGTTACCTGCAGGCATTTAAATATTCCTTTAATTCGTACACGATGAGTGACGCGGCGATCGCACTGGGAACCGCGGCGCTGGCAGACGAAGCGTATTTTCAGGAGACCTGCCGTAAAATCGTGGACACACGGGAAGCGGCAAAGAAGCGCTTTACAGAACTCGGATTTACATTTGGTGATTCCAGGGCAAACTTTATCTTTGTAACACACGGACATGTCCCTGCGAAGAAGATCTTTGCGTCGCTTCGCGAACGGCATATTTATGTGCGCTATTTTGATAAACCCCGCATCGATAACTACCTTCGTATTACGATCGGGACACCGGAGGAAATGGAAGCACTTTATACGGCGCTCGAAGAAATCCTGCAGGATGAAGCGTGAAACTGTGAAACAGTGCAGTACGGCAGGATGAAGCGTGAAACTGTGAAATAGTGCACCATGGAGCATGAAACGGTAAAATCGGTCGGAAGAATCAGGGCAGTACGGCAGAAAGCCGCTGTATTGCGGAAACTTTCGGAAGAACAGATTAACAGGAGAATTACATGGAAAATGAACTGCGGTTTGCGGTCCTGATTGATGCAGACAATATTTCTGATAAATATATCAAGATCATTCTGGATGAGACGGCGAGCAACGGCATCGCCACCTATAAAAGAATTTACGGTGACTGGACGAGTCAGCGGATGAATTCCTGGAAAAGTGTCCTGCTGGAAAATTCAGTGGTTCCGATGCAGCAGTACAGCTATACGACGGGAAAAAATGCCACGGACTCGGCGATGATCATCGATGCCATGGATATTCTGTATTCGGGCACGGTCGACGGATTCTGCCTCTGCTCTTCTGACAGTGATTTTACAAGACTGGCTTCCCGGATCCGCGAAGCCGGAATGCAGGTCATCGGCATGGGTGAGAGTAAGACGCCGAAGCCCTTTATTTCCGCCTGCAATCAGTTTAAATATCTGGATCTTCTCTATGAGCAGCGCCTGCAGGAGGCTGCAGAGGAGGCGGAAGATGACGCAGCGGATGCGGCGGAAGAGGCGGCAGCAGCGGTTGCAGCACAGCGCGGCGGTCAGAACCAGGGCAGTAAAGTAGACTACGCCAACTATCCGTCTGTGCTGGCGGGCGTGGAACCGGAACAGCAGAACAAAAACCGCTCCGGCAGCGGCGGACGCAGCAGAAGCCAGCGGCAGCGAGAGCTGCGGCGGATCAAGCGCACGATCAATGCAATTATCGAGCAGTTTTCGGATGAGGAGGACTGGATCTTCTCAGGTAAGCTGGGAGACCAGCTGGCAAAGCGGCTTCCGGACTTTGATGTGCGAAACTACGGCTACAAGAAATTTACATCGTTTGTCAATTCACTCGGCGATTATGAAGTCAGGAAAATCTCTGCGGGAAACGGACAGCAGCAGATTTATATCCGGCTGCGGAACAAATAAGGAAACGGATTCTGACGCGGGATCCGCGTGGGCGATTATGATTAAAGCGTCTGGAGAGGCGGTGGACTTCCCCGCCTGCGCTGAAAGTCACATAATATTCAGAAGGGAAATACAACATGAAATTCACAAAAATGCACGGATGCGGTAATGACTATGTATATGTGAACTGCTTCTCGGAGACGGTGGCAGATCCAAAAGAACTGGCGATTAAAGTAAGTGACCGTCATTTTGGAATCGGCTCGGACGGTCTGATCCTGATCAAGCCTTCTGACTGTGCGGATTTTGAGATGCAGATGTTCAATGCGGACGGATCAGAAGGTGCTATGTGCGGCAACGGGATCCGCTGTGTGGGAAAATATGTCTATGACTTTGGACTGACAGATAAAGAGGTCATTACCGTCAGCACGAAGAGCGGCATCAAAGAGCTGAAGCTTTTCCCGAAAAACGGAAAAGTAGAGAAAGTCCGCGTCAACATGGGACCGGCAATTCTGACAGCCTCCGAAATCCCGGTTGATGTTAAGACAGAACAGGCAATAAACGTGCCGATCATTGTTGACGGGGAAGAATACGAATTTACAGGGGTTTCCATGGGAAATCCTCATGCCGTTGTATATGTGGATCAGGTTCGCCCGCTGCGTCTGGAACTGATCGGACCGCGCTTTGAGAAACATCCGATCTTCCCGGACCGCGTCAACACAGAGTTTATAGAAGTGTATGGAGACCATATTCTTAAGATGCGTGTGTGGGAGCGCGGCAGCGGCGAAACACTTGCCTGCGGGACCGGCGCATGTGCGGCGGCCGTCGCCTCCATTATCAACGGAAAAGTAGCGGATGCACCCGTCGAAGTACAGCTGCTCGGCGGAACTCTCGAGATCGAATGGGACCGCGAGGCTAACCAGGTCTACATGACCGGCCCCGCAACGACTGTCTTCTCCGGAGAAATCTGATTCAAAAAGCCCGTATCCGGATGCCATTTTCTACGCAGCTCAGATAGAATTTGCTGCTTTAGAAAAGGCATCCGGATACGGGCTTTTTCAATAATAATCAATATTCATCCAGAAAATGCCGGTACACGCCATCTTTTTTGTAGCCAAGTACCGCATTGAGGTGAATGTTCTCCATGCTCCGGAAGATATTCGCCTCGACATTCGGATTGTTAACCTTCAGTGCTGCGATCAGTTCCTTTGCCTCCACACGCTTGGAGAGGGAATCACCGGTTGCGGCACTGTTTTTGTTTGCGGCGACGGCCTCTGTGAAGCGGCATGCACAGCGCAGGAACTTCAGACCGTTGTAGTCGCGCCAGTGACAGATCTCATCCTCGCGGATCAAATACATCGGCCGGATCAGCTCCATGCCCTCAAAATTGGTGCTGTGGAGCTTCGGCATCATGGTCTGGGTCTGCCCGCTGTATAGGATGCTCATCAAAGTTGTCTCGATGACATCGTCATAGTGATGCCCGAGTGCGATTTTGTTGCATCCCAGTTCCTTTGCCTTGCTGTAGAGATATCCGCGCCGCATGCGTGCGCAGAGGTAGCAGGGCGACTTTTCAATGGTATAGACGGCATCGAAGATCTGTGATTCGAAGATCGTAACAGGCACGCCCAGAAGTGCGGCGTTGTATTCGATCATTTTCCGGTTTGCATCCGCATAGCCGGGATCCATAACCAGAAAGGTCAGGTCAAACGGAAATTTGTTGCGGCGTTTCAGCTCCTGAAAGCATTTTGCCATGAGCATGGAGTCTTTTCCGCCGGAAATACAGACCGCAACATGGTCACCGGGCTGGAGAAGCTCATAGTCACTGATGGCGCGGGCAAACTTGCTCATAATGCTCTTGCGGAATTTTTTGCGGAGACTTTTCTCAATCTCCTCGCGGCGTTCGTCAAGAGACTGCATATCGTTTCCGGCAGGCGTCTGTGCATAGTTCCCGGCAGGCGTCTGCATATCGATCCCGGCAGGCGTCTGCATGTTGATTTCTGCAGGAGCCTGCATGCCGGCATCGCGAAGCGCCTGTTCGCTGCGGTTTACTGTTCTTTTATCTGCTTCTGTATTGATTCTGCTGTCATTCATATAACTACATACAACCTGTCTGAATGGATTTACTGCTGCTCTGTGAGCGGGAAAATATCCCGCACGGTGAGTATGTTATCTGCAACAGTAAATTTAACAGAATATCCGGCATAACTCAAGCCATAGATGCGGTCCGGGTCATGCTGATAGGAAGGACGTGGATCCTGCGAGAGCAGATCCAGCAATCCGTTCTGTTTTGCGGCAGGGATATTTGCAAGCAGATCCGGCGGGCAGTTCACGGTCAGGGTTCTGCGCGGGACGCGGTCGGTAAATCCGCCGTCTGCCTCCGGATGCGCGTCGGCGTACGGAATATAGGGTTTGACATCATAGATCGGTGTACCGTCCATGAGGTCGGCACCTTCTACCGTAAGGACAGGACCATTTTCCCTGATCTCAACACGGACCAGCCGCACACTCGACAGGCCGAGTCCGTTCGGCCGGAAGGGAGAGCGGGATGCAAAAACACCGACACGCGTGTTTCCGCCGAGCCGCGGCGGCCGCACAGTAGCCTTCCATGCCACAGAAGCGTTCTTTACTTCTGCGGCTGTACTGCCGCTGCAGTTCTCATTTGCGGAAAAACCCCAGATCAGCCAGATATAAGAAAAATCCTCCAGCCCGCGGACAGCCTCCGGATTTTCAAACCCGTGCGCAAACACAATCTCCGCCTGCGTACGCGCGAGTCCGCTCTGCCGCGGAATCCCGAACTTCTCCGGAAAATCCGATCGTATAAATGCGACCGGCTCAATCACCTTCTCATAACGTTCCATTTATGTCCTCCAATACAAAAGGACTGGTGCATGAAAGTGCTTTATGCGCCAGTCCAGTCATTCATTCTTTTGCGGCCGACAGGTGTTTCCGTTTCGGCAGTTTGGTATGCAGTGCGTGATCGATCACGTCCTGCACGGTGCTGACCGGTACAATTTCCAGTGTGTCGCGCACTTCTTTGGCCACATCTTCCAGATCGCGCACGTTGTCCTTCGGGATGAGGACTTTCTTGACACCTGCGCGCTGTGCGGCCATCAGTTTCTCGGGCAGACCGCCGATCGGCAGAACCTGTCCGCGCAGGGAAATTTCACCGGTCATGGCAAGGTCATTCTGGACGGATTTTCCGGTCACGAGTGAGACCAGAGCGGTAAACATTGTGACACCTGCCGAAGGGCCATCCTTCGGAACCGCGCCGTCCGGCACATGGATGTGAATGTCTTTATCGTTGAAATCAATATTGTCGCTGACAAACAGCGATTTGACCAGGCTGAGTGCGATGGTTGCAGACTCTTTCATGACATCGCCGAGCTGACCGGTCAGAATAATATTGCCGCTGCCTTTCATAAAGGTTGTTTCAATAAAGAGGATCTCGCCGCCTGCCATCGTCCAGGCAAGGCCTGTCGCGACACCCGGCGGGCAGTGTTTCAGAATCCTGTCGTGCAGAATTCCCTTGTTGCCGAGAAATTCCGGAATGTTCTTCTCGCGGACCGTGATACGCAGCTCTTTTGCAATCGGAAGCGGTGTATTTTCACTTGCTTCCTGTGCTGCGGCACTGTCATTTGCAGCGGACGGATCATCCGGATTGGCGGCAGCAGTCTCTGCAGCTTCTGCGGCCTCTGCGGCGGCAGCCTGTGCTTTTCTGGTGGCAGCTTCCGTCTCGGAAAGCTGTTCGACGATCTTTGCGGCAGTTTTCCTGCAGAGAATATCCAGCTGCTTTTTCAGACCGCGGACGCCGGATTCCATCGTGTATTCATTGATGATCCGCCGGATTGCACCATCTGTGACGCGAAGCTGCTTTTTGTCGATGCCGGCATCTTCCAGTGCGCGCGGCAGCAGGTGTTTTTTCGCAATCTGCAGCTTTTCAATCGGTGTGTAACCCGGCAGCTGAATCATTTCCATACGGTCAAGGAGCGGCTGCGGGATTGTGTCATAAGTATTTGCTGTGCAGATGAAAAATACATTCGACAGATCATAAGGAATGTTCATGTAATGATCGGTAAAGGTATTATTCTGCTCGGGGTCGAGAACCTCCAGAAGGGCACTCGCCGGATCCCCTTCAAATCCGCGCGCAAGCTTGTCAACTTCGTCAAGGACGACGACCGGATTCATTGCGCCGGAGCGCTTGATGCCGTCCATGATGCGGCCCGGCATTGCACCGACGTAAGTACGCCGGTGACCGCGGATCTCAGCTTCGTCCCGGATGCCGCCGAGGCTGACGCGGACATACTTTCTGCCGAGTGCTTCTGCGACACTCTTGCCGAGACTTGTTTTGCCGGTACCGGGCGCACCGACCAGCAGCAGGATCGATCCGCCCTGGTTCTGCTTTAAGGTCATAACGGCAATCTGCTGCAGCATGCGTTCTTTGATTTTCTCAAGACCGTAGTGATCGCGGTCCAGCACTTTTTTCGCTTTCTTCAGGTCGACCGGCGGAATCTCATCCAGTTTCCACTGCAGAGCCGTGACGAAGTCCAGATAGTTCTCCATGGAACTGCGCTCGGGATCATTCGGCTGCGACTGCAGATACCGTTTGAGAACGCGGTCGACTTCCTTGCGGGCTTCCTCGGGCATGCCGGAAGCCTCGATTTTCTGCTTATACTCATTTTCTGTAGAAGCCGTTTCCGGATCCATGGAATCCAGTTCGTCCTGCAGAAGACCGATCTGCTTCTGGATCGCAGCTTTCTTATAGAGATTGCCCTCGGTGTCGTTATAACGCTTGTTCAGATCAACCTGCAGATCAATGGTTCCCTTGAAACGCAGCAGCGCCTCATGTACCAGCAGACCGCGCTGTTTCAGGGAGTCGGTCTCCAGAAGCGCGTATTTTTCATCGGGCGTCATGCCATAGAACTGGCAGAACATCGCCGCATAGTCGGAGATGGAACTGATTGCCTTGATATAGTTCTGCACCAGGTTGCCGCCCTGAATGTGCTGGGAAATATCCAGTGTCACTTCCTTGATCTGATCGAGCAGTGCTTTCTCGCCGTCGGCATTGATATCGACGATTTCCTCCTGCGGCTTCCAGGATCCTTCCAGAATTTCCTCTGTCGCGTGGAAATCAAGCACTTTCACCTTTTCGCGTGTGTGGACATGGACACGGGTGCCGATGTTCGTCTCAAGAATCTCCAGAACATCCGCCAGTACACCGAGTCCGTAGAAGTCATCCAGCTTCATCTCAGAGCGTTCCTTCGGCTCCTTCATCGGAAGCAGAATGGCCTTGTTGCCGTCAATTTTGATGCGGCTTTTCTCTTCTTCAGTAAAGTCGTCCGAGCCGAACTGATACTCGACGTCCGGCAGGACGATCGTGTCGTACATTGGTATGATCATATAACTTTTCAATTCGTTCATAAGTGTTCCTCAATCTATATCATCTACATTTGTTAGCACTCAACAGAAACGAGTGCTGATCCGCAGTTAAGCAAATTATATCATTTGTTGTTTAATTGTCAAGCGGGATATCTGTTAAAAGTTAGTGAACGAAGTATTTTCCGCCGCGTTGACTTTAATCTGACATTCACGTATAATGTCATTGTCCGGGCAGACAGCAAAGGGAAGCATCACAATCGGGGGAATGTGACTGCGTCCTGCAGAAGATAACAAGACGTCCGGACAGCAGCAAGCGATGTCAAAATGGAGGATGCTCCATTTTCTTTTTCGTATAGAAGGAGAAGGTTTTTACTATGGTGAGAAATCAGTCGAAAGAAGACTATATCGAAGCGATCCTGCTTCTGCGCAAGATGCATGGGAGCTGCCGGTCGGTTGACGTGGCCCGGCATCTCGGCTTTTCAAAACCGAGCGTCAGTATCGCAGTTTCGAAGCTGATCGAAGAAGGCTATGTGATCCGGGAAGACCATGGCGAGCTGGTTCTTACAGACAAAGGTATGGAAGAAGCCTCAGAAGTACTTGCACGGCATGAGTTTCTGTGTAACTTCCTGATCGACATCGGTGTTGACCCGGAAGTTGCCAATCAGGATGCATGCCGTATGGAGCATGTGTTCAGCGACGAGACATTTGAGAAACTGAAGGAATATGTAAGCCGGCATGCATAGACATCCGGAATAATGTATCAGATTACAGATACGTGTCAGAATATACCATCAAAGGGAAGCAGAAGCCCGGTGATGGTATATTTTATGTGAGGTAAATAATGCTTGATTTATGTTTGCTCGGTACCGGCGGCATGATGCCGCTGCCAAAACGCTACCTGACGTCACTGATATTGAGGTGCAACGGAAAAAGCATCCTGATTGACTGTGGAGAGGGAACACAGATTTCCATGAGGGAGAACAGCTGGAATTTCAAACCGATCGAGGTGATCTGTTTTACACATTATCACGGAGATCATATCAGCGGCCTGCCGGGCATACTGCTGGCTATGGCCAATGCCGACCGGACAGAACCGCTGACGCTGGTCGGCCCCCGGGGACTTTCCAGAGTTGTCGGCGGGCTTCGGGTAATTGCGCCGGAGCTTCCCTTTGAAGTGAATCTGATCGAACTGTCAGAGCCGGAGCAGGTATTGGAACTGGCCGGCTTCCGGATTACCGCGTTCCGTGTCCGTCACAATGTTGTCTGCTACGGGTATACGATGGAAATCCTGCGGGGCGGAAAATTTGATCCGGTCCGGGCAAAAGAGCAGGAAATCCCGCTGCAGTACTGGAATCCGCTGCAGAAGGGTGAGACCATAACACTGGAGGACCGTATCTTGACGCCGGATCTTGTTCTGGGGCCTGCAAGGAAAGGACTGAAGGTTACGTATGTGACAGACACCCGGCCGGTTGCGGCAATCACAGATCACGCAGCAGCATCTGATCTGCTTATCCTGGAAGGAATGTACGGCGACCCGGAAAAGAAGAGCAACGCGAAGGAAAACCGGCATATGATGATGCAGGAAGCGGCGCAGATTGCCGTACAGGCGCAGCCGGGACAGCTCTGGCTGACACATTTTTCGCCGTCCATGGCGAAACCGAAGCAATACCTGCAGGAGCTGCAGGCAATTTTTCCGGAGACATATCTTGGCAAAGACGGGAAATCACTGACATTAGATTTTGCAGAGGAATAGAGATGGAAAATATAAATATACTGGCGATTGAGAGTTCGTGCGATGAGACAGCGGCCGCAGTTGTGCAGAACGGCCGGACAGTGCTGTCAAATGTAATTTCCTCGCAGATCGACCTGCACGCACTGTACGGCGGTGTGGTACCGGAGATTGCATCCCGCAAACATGTTGAGAAGATCAATCAGGTGGTCAGACTGTCTCTGCAGGAGGCGGGAATGACGCTGGATGATATTACGGCTGTAGGCGTGACATACGGGCCGGGACTGGTCGGGGCGCTGCTCGTCGGCGTGGCCGAAGCGAAGGCAATCGCATTTGCAAAGAACCTGCCGCTGGTCGGTGTCCATCATATCGAGGGGCATATTTCCGCAAATTATATCGAGCACCCGGATCTGGAGCCGCCATTTCTGTGTGAGGTAATTTCGGGCGGACATACCCATCTGGTGATCGTAAGGGATTACGGGGAATTTGAGATCCTCGGACGGACGCGGGATGATGCAGCCGGAGAGGCTTACGATAAGGTTGCGCGTGCGATCGGACTGGGTTACCCGGGCGGCCCCAAAATTGACCGGGTCGCAAAGGAAGGCAATCCGGCGGCAATTGATTTTCCGCGGACGAAGATTGATCATGCCGGGCGTGGGACTTTGACATATGCCCGCGGCGCGCAGGAAACCGGGCCTTATGATTTCAGCTTCAGCGGCCTGAAATCTGCAGTTCTGAATTATCTGAATAAATGTGAGATGACAAAGACGCCCTGGAATCAGGCAGACGTTGCTGCATCTTTTCAGGCGGCTGTCGTAGATGATCTGGTGAATACTGCGATGCGTGCGGCGGCGGATTACAAGGTAAATAAGTTCGCAATCGCCGGCGGTGTCGCTTCCAACTCCGCACTGCGCGCGGCAATGGAACAGGCGTGTGCAGAACGCGGGATTGCATTTTATCATCCGTCACCGGTTCTCTGCACAGACAATGCAGCGATGATTGGAACAGCAGCCTATTATGAATACCTGAAGGGTACCCGCAGCGGCTGGGATCTGAATGCAGTGCCGAATCTGAAGTTGGGAGAACGCTGAATCGTGATGCAATCGCGATCTCTGATCGCGCGCGAGCTTCCAGAGGCTCATTCTCAGCGGGAACGCCGAAGATCCGGCATGCCTTCGTTTAGTATCCTCGCTGAGTTGATGAACAGAAGAATCATGAGGTGAACACATGTCCATCTTGTATGAGATAAGAAATCAGGAAATCGCCGTAACCGGCTATGACGGTGATGTCACCTGGCTGCAGATTCCAGAAACAATTGAAGGAAAGCCGGTGACCTGCATCGCACATTCTGCATTTGCACACCGTCCGGAGCTGCGCTATGTCAGCCTTCCTGCGGGCATGCGGCGGCTGGAGCGGTTCGCATTTTATGACTGCCGGCAGCTGGAGAGGATCAGACTGTATGACGGAATCCGTGATTATTACGACGGCGTGATCGGGCAGTGCAGGCATCTGGAGGAAATCGAACTGGATCTTACCGGCGGACACTACAATGTACTGCGGGATCTGCTGGGAGATTCAGATCAGCTGATCCGCTTTACGCTCAGGTTTCCGGATGGTACAGCAAAACTTACCTTTCCGGATTATCTGACGGAATACCATGAGGATACCCGCGCGCGGGCAATCCATATCCATATCGAGGGCGCCGGCTTCTCATACCGTGAGACCGTCAGCCGGACCGGCATTGATTTCCGGGGATTTGACCGTCTCTTTGACCGGATCCGGTACCAGGAGGCGGGACCCGCTGTGCAGACATCAATGGACCGCCTGTGTTTTCCCTACGCACTGGAGCAGCCGGAAGCAGAACAGTACCGGCAGTTTCTGCAGGAAAATGCGGAAGAAGCCGTGCGTGAAACGGTACTGCGCAGGGAGCAGACCTGGCTGGCATATCTGCTGGACCAGAAACTCCTCAGCCCCGAAGCAGTGCAGACAGGGATCCGCCTCGCTTCGAAGGCAGACGCCGCCGAACTTACAGCCATGCTGATGGCTGCGGCCCGTCCCGCCGCTCCCGTACGTTTCGAACTGTGAGAATGAGCGATTTCGATGAGCACTTGCGGGCCTTGCCCACTTATGTGCGACGTATACTGAACCCTTAGCGAGCTTGTGAGCTTAGTAGTTCAGTAGCGATGAGCGTGTCAGCGATGGAATGTGTAACTGACCATCTGATAAAAAAAGAAAAGAGACAAAACAATGCAGCAGCGACTGGAACTGGAAGAAATCGGATACCGGATCTTAAGTGAAATCCGCACGGAATTATACCTGTCCATGCGCTTTATGGGGCCTGCACTGGATGCACTCGGTTACCAGATGGATCTGTCTACCCGCACAGTCGGGACAGACGCAGAAATGATCCGTTTCAACCCGCAGTATCTGATGGCGGAATTTCTCGAGCATCCGCGGCGTCTGTCGCGGGCTTACATGCACATCCTGATACACTGCCTCTTCCGCCATCCGTTCTCGCAGCGGGTCTTTGGCGATCAGGAGCTTTTTGATCTCTGTGCAGATATTGCTGCGGAAGCCATTCTGGATTCCATTGATGCGCCCGTGCTGGCGGAGATTCCTTCGGATTTCCGGGAGAGCTGGTATCGGAAACTGACGGATGAAGTGCATGTTCTGACGGCCGAAAAGCTGTATCTGTATTTTTCGGAACAGCCGCGTGATTATGAGTCGGAATTCCGGCTGAAGATGGAGTTCCAGAGAGATGACCACAGTTTCTGGGAGCGGATGAACAAAGAGCAGGAGAGTCCGGAGCAGCCGAATGAAAGTCCGCAGAAGGAGCGGGAGCAGGACTGGGAGAACCGGGCAAAGAGCACACAGGATCTTCTGGACGGAGCCGGCCAGGAGGCGGACAAAGCAATCGGAAGTCTTGGGTGGATGCTGTCATTTTCCGATGATAAGAAAACGGATTACCGGGAATTCCTGCGCAGGTTTTCCGCGATCCACGAAGAAGTCCGGGTAGACCCGGACGGATTTGATTACGGCTATTATAACTACGGAATTCAGATGTACGGAAATATGCCGCTGATTGAAGAAAATGAATACCGGGAAGTGAAGGGAATTGATGAGCTGGTGATCGCGATCGATACCTCGGGCTCGACACGGCCCAAACTGGTACAGCGTTTTTTAAATGAGACAGCGGCAATTCTCGCATCGCAGGAGACGTTTTTTCATCGCGTGCATATACACCTGATTGAGTGTGATGACCAGATTCAGAGAGATCTGCTGCTGGAAGATGTGCGGGATCTGGAACAGTATGCCGCAGACTTTGAAGTGAGCGGCGGTATGGGAACGGATTTCCGGCCGGTCTTCGCGTATGTGCGGGAACTCCGGCAGAAGGGTGAACTGCAGAACCTGCGCGGCCTTTTGTATTTCACGGACGGATTCGGCGTCTATCCGGAAGAGGCGGCACCTTACGATACCGCCTTTGTATTCTGGACAGAAGAAGCCTACAATGACGCAGATGTCCCGGACTGGGCAATCCGGCTGTATGCCGGCAGCGACAGCGTGCGGGAGGAACATGCGTGAATTATGGAATACAGAAGTATTCAGATTCATTAATAAACAACAGCCCCTGCCGCGCGCTTCACGCGCCCGGGGCGGGGGCTGTTTCGCTGCGTTTCATTCTTCAACGCAGGATACTCGTGACTTCAGACATGAGAGGAATGCGCAAAACAAATTCGTCTTCAACATGGGTTTAAAGCCCGCGTTGAAGAATGAGCCTCCGGCGGATCGCAGAGCTGCGCAGTGGAAGGCGCACAGAGTGCGCCGCGCAGCTCGCGCGTGATCGGAGATCACGATTTACTATTCGGCCACGATCGAATGCATGTTGATGTTGGATCAGCCGCCATAGACCTTATTATTAGATATCTTTTTACAGGGAGCGTTTCAGGCATGAATATCAGAGAAGCAAAAGAAGAAATCATCAGGACAGTGAATGCATACCGCAGAAAAGATGATGCAGGCGCGTATGAGATTCCGCCGGAGCAGCAGCGTCCGATCCTGCTGATGGGACCGCCCGGCATCGGCAAGACGGCGATCATGGAACAGATCGCGTCGACGTGCGGCATCGGGCTGGTATCTTATACCATTACACATCATACACGTCAGAGCGCGATCGGCCTTCCGATGATTGCAGAGAAACTGTTTGACGGCGTCGCGCATTCTGTGACGGAATATACCATGAGTGAGATCGTCGCCTCGGTCTATGATCAGATTGCGCGCACTGGAATCCGCGAGGGTATCCTGTTTCTGGATGAGATCAACTGCGTATCTGAGACGCTTGCCCCCACAATGCTGCAGTTCCTTCAGTACAAAATGTTCGGCACGCACAAAGTGCCGGAAGGCTGGATCATCGTGACGGCCGGCAATCCGCCGCAGTACAACCGGGCGGCGCGTGATTTCGATATCGTTACGCTCGACCGCGTCAAGAAAATGGAGATTACGGCTGATTTTGAAGTCTGGAAGGAATATGCGTACCGTGCGGGGATTCACGGTGCGGTGCTGTCGTATCTGGAAGTAAAGCCGCAGCATTTTTATTTTATTCGCACAGAACTGGACGGCCGGCATTTTGTGACGGCACGCGGCTGGGAAGATCTCTCGCGCATGATCGCTTCCTATGAGAAAATGGGTGAGCCGGTGACAGAGCAGATGACGATCCAGTATCTGCAGGATGCGGAGATCGCGCGTGATTTTACCATGTATTATGAGCTGTACCGCAAATACAGCGAGCAGTACCGCGTAAAAGATATTCTGGCTGGTACAATGCCGCCCGAACCGGAACAGATCCGGAATGTGCCGTTTGATGAGAAACTCAGCCTGATTCGTCTTCTCGCAGATATGCTGCACCAGGAATTTATGCAGTTTGATGAGCGGCGTTCTGTGCAGGAGAAACTCTACGAACAGCTGCTGGCGTACCGTGAGGAATTGAGCGGGCAGACCGGGTTGCAGGGTGCTGCGCCTGGTTCGGAGCGTGATGAGACACCCGGAGATGATGCGGCAGGCAGAACGGATGCGGTCAGCCTGCTGAAGGCCCGCGGCGAAGAGCTGCGCGAAGAGCTGCAGATCCGTCTCGATGCCTCCATGATCAGCAGGGAGGAAGAGCGCAGACTCCGCCTGACGTGCAAAGCGTGGGATGAACTCGTACACGTTGTGATGCTGGACGATGCATCCGGCCGGGAAGCAGATCCGGATCAGGCATTTGGCGCGGCGAAAGAATGGTTTACTGTCCGCGAAACGGCGCGGCAGCAGTATGCCGGACAGGTCGGTGAGATGATCACCAATGCATTTGCATTTTTGACATCTGTCTATGGGACCGGGCAGGAGATCGTCATGTTCCTGACGGAACTGAATGCGGACTGGTATTGTCTGCAGTATATCAGCACCTACGGGAATGAAGCATACGAGAAATACAACCGCATGCTGCTCCTGCGTGACCGGCAGGAATCCCTGCGGCAGGAGATTCTGGCATTTTCGTGACATATGAAGTTTCAGGAGCCTTTTTCAGGGCCCGCAGAGCGGCCGGCCGGTCTGGCCGGAAAATAGAACAATAGTAAAAAACCGGAGAGCTTTATGAAAGCTTTCCGGTTTTTTGAAGCGCAGCGGGAGGGATTCGAACCCCCGTGGGGTTGCCCCCAAACGGTTTTCAAGACCGCCTCGTTATGACCACTTCGATACCGCTGCAGATATTAAATTTTTGCATCGTCTGTCTGCGGTGCAAAAAAGCGCGAGACGGGATTCGAACCCGCGACCCCAACCTTGGCAAGGTTGTACTCCACCCCTGAGCCACTCGCGCATGAGAGCAGGTGATGGGAATCGAACCCACATATCCAGCTTGGAAGGCTGGTGTTCTACCACTGAACTACACCTGCGTAGCGAACATTAGTATACACCAGCGGCAATTTGTGTGTCAACCACTTTCTGCTGGAATTCAGGAGCGCCAAATGAAATTCTGACAATATCTGCGAATATCTGTTTCCCCGCGATCAGAGATCGCGATTGAATGGTTGCAGTTCGGGAAAATCGACCGTATAATGAGTCGTGGATTGTAAATAACAGGTTTATATTTCAAGTCCCGTCCTCTGAGAAACCTGGTGCGGGACCCGGAAAGGAACACATTATGCAGCTATATAACGGAAGACCGGAAAATACAGAGGAGAGACTGCCCCGTGAAACCAGAACCTATGATTTTCTGGACAGTCTGGGAATTGATTATGTGCGGACAGACCATGAACGTGCGGATAATATGGAGGCGTGCAATGCGATTGATGCAGTGCTCGGTGTCCTGATCTGCAAAAATCTGTTCCTGTGCAATCGCCAGAAGACAAAGTTTTATCTTCTGATGATGCCCGGCGACAAGAAATTCAAGACCAAAGAGCTTTCAAAGCAGATCAATTCGGCGAGGCTTTCCTTTGCCGGACCGGAGGAAATGCTGCAGTACCTCGATATCGAACCGGGTGCCGTCAGCATCATGGGTCTGATGAATGATCCGGAAAAACATGTGCAGCTTCTGATCGATGAAGATGTGCTGGAAGGCGAATTCATCGGCTGTCATCCGTGCGTTTGCACTTCCAGTTTGAAAATAAAAACAGCAGATGTCATTGAAAAATTCCTCCCTGCAACAGGGCACGTCTATCAGACGGTTCATCTGGTGGGAGAGGACTGAATGCATGCCGATGCGGAGTTCTCCGCACAGGTCGCACACGATCAAAGAGCATGACTGGAAGCATAAGAACAGCCGGCGTTTTTAAGACGCCGGCTGCTGTATTTTCAGATAATGTAATCAAACATTCGCTCCTCGCCCCACTCGACGAGATCCTGAAGCGTGTATTTATCGATGACGCCGCGCACCGCTTCGTCCAGTTCCGTCCAGAGACGCAGTGTCGCACAGAAATTCCTGCGCGGGCATGTATTTTCTTCTGACTGCAGACATTCCACCGGGGCGAGACTGCCTTCCGTCACGCGCAGAATATCACCGACGCGGTATTCAGACGTTTTTTTTGCGAGCAGATAGCCGCCCAGCGGTCCCCGGATGCTGCGGAGATAGCCGGCATGTACCAGCGCCGAGACAATCTGTTCCAGATATTTAACAGAAATCTCCTGCCTTTTGGAAATATCCCTGATACTTACCGGATCCCCAGTATTGTGCTGTGCAATATCAAGCATCAGGCGGAGTGCATATCTTCCTTTCGTTGAAATCTTCATAATCTGACCCCTTGTCTGTTATTTCCCTGTATTTAAATAGGATTATATCAGATCCTGACGTGAATTGCACGCATGTATAAAAAATGATGATACCTGTTGTGTGTCATCTTATAAAATTACGCCAGAACCTTAAAAGCCTCATCCAGATCCTGAATAATATCATCGATATGCTCCGTACCGATGGAAAGACGGATGGTGCTCTGCCGGATTCCTACGGATTCCAGTTCTTCTTCGCTCATCTCGGAGTGTGTTGTTGTGGCCGGGTGGATGACAAGGCTCTTGACGTCGGCCACATTTGCCAGCAGGGAGAAGATTTCCAGGTTGTCGATGAACCGGAAGGCTTCTTCCTTTCCGCCTTTGATATCAAAAGTGAAGATGGAAGCGCCGCCATTCGGGAAATACTTCTGATAAAGTGCGTGATCCGGGTGATCAGGGAGGGAAGGATGGTTGACTTTTGCAACCTTCGGGTGTTTTGCAAGGTAGTCAACCACCTTCAGCGTATTTTCTACATGGCGGTCCAGCCGGAGTGGAAGACTCTCCAGACCCTGCAGGAGAAGGAACGCATTAAAGGGTGAAATTGCAGCGCCGGTGTCACGCAGAAGAATCGCGCGAATATAGGTAACAAATGCAGCAGGGCCTGCAGCGTCTACAAAGGATACGCCATGGTAGCTCGGATTCGGTGCGGAGAGCTGCGGATATCTGCCGCCGGCAGTCCAGTCGAAGTTTCCGCCGTCTACAATGACACCGCCCAGTGTTGTGCCGTGTCCGCCGATAAACTTGGTCGCAGAGTGGATGACGATATCTGCACCGTGCTCCAGCGGGCGGATCAGATACGGTGTGCCGAAGGTGTTGTCAATCAGCAGCGGAAGACCGTGACGGTGTGCAATTTCTGCGACTGCATCGATGTCAGGAATATCACTGTGCGGATTTCCGAGCGTCTCGATGAAAATGGCGCGGGTGTTATCCTGAATCGCACCTTCCAGTTCTGCGAGATCATGGACGTCTACAAAAGTTGTATCAATTCCGTATGCGGGAAGCGTGTGCTCCAGCAGGTTAAAGCTGCCGCCGTAGATGGTCTTCTGTGCAACGATGTGGCCGCCTGCCTGTACAGCTGCCTGCAGGGCGTAGGTAATCGCCGCGGCGCCGGAAGCCGTTGCAAGCGCTGCGACACCGCCTTCAAGCGCTGCGACACGCTTCTCGAAGACATCCTGGGTGGAATTGGTCAGTCTGCCGTAAATATTGCCGGCGTCGCGCAGGCCGAAGCGGTCCGCTGCATGCTGGCTGTTGTGGAATACATACGAAGTTGTCTGGTAAATCGGGACGGCACGGGAATCCGTTGCCGGATCCGGCTGTTCCTGCCCGACATGAAGCGCGAGAGTTTCGAATTTCAGGTTTCTGTCTTTTAATGCAACTTTACTCATGATCTGATTCTCCTTTACAAAATCCTACCAAAGCAATAGGAATAATCTCTAAAAAAATGCGGATGCCGGTAGGCGGCCGGCACCCGCGTGATGCCTTTATGTTTAGAGGGTCAATGTCCCGCAGATAAAGATTTTCCGATGGGAACATCCGCAAGAAAACTTTAACTTTCAAAAAGTGCTGTCGAATAATATCTGTCGCCGGAATCCGGAAGAAGCACAACAATCGTCTTTCCTTTGTTCTCCGGGCGTTTTGCGGCTTCTGTTGCCGCATAGAGTGCCGCACCGGAGGAGATGCCGACCAGGACACCTTCCGTGTAAGCAAGCTTCTTGGCGGTTTCGAAGCAGACGACGTTATCAACCGGGAATACTTCATCGTAGATTTCTGTATCCAGCACGTCCGGAACGAATCCTGCGCCGATGCCCTGAATCTTGTGTGCACCGCCGTGTCCTTCAGAGAGAACCGGGGATGTTTCCGGCTCGACGGCGATGATTTTCACATCCGGATTCTTTTCCTTGAGGTATTTGCCGGTGCCGGTGATGGTGCCGCCGGTTCCGACGCCTGCGACAAAAAGATCAACAGCGCCGTCGGTGTCGTTCCAGACCTCCGGACCGGTGGTCTCATAATGTGCCGCCGGATTGGACGGATTCTCAAACTGACCTGTCAGAAATGCACCGGGTGTCTCTTCGACAATTTCTTTTGCGCGTGCAATTGCGCCGGACATGCCCTTGCTGCCGTCAGTCAGTACGACGGTCGCGCCATAAGCTTTCAGGATATTTCTGCGCTCAACGCTCATGGTTTCCGGCATGGTCAGAATCACTTTATAGCCTTTTGCTGCCGCAACAGATGCGAGTCCGATGCCGGTATTGCCGGAGGTCGGCTCTACAATTGTGGCACCGGGCGCCAGTTTGCCGGATTTCTCTGCATCTTCGATCATCTTTTTGGCGATGCGGTCTTTTACACTGCCGGCCGGGTTGAAATATTCAAGCTTTGCAAGGATCTTTGCTTCCAGTCCCAGCTCCGCTGCATAATTATTCAGTTCGACCAGCGGGGTATTTCCGATTAATTCTGTTGCACTCTTGTATACATTTGCCATTGTCCAGGTTCTCCTTTTATTATTTTAAATGTATTCCCGTAATTCCTAGCTGATAAATAGGATTATAAGGTAAGCGCGTTTGCCTGTCAACAGTTTTTTGAAATTTTTTTTAAATGACGCAAAACAGGTTTTTAAATTTTCTGCTGTCATGTATAATAAAAGTGTCTATACGATTTTCCGGAGATGATGATAAGACTGCGGGCACACCGCAGACGGTTCTGTATTGTTCGAGGGAGGATGAGATGAATTACGAGTTACTGCAGAAATTAATCGACAGCTACATCGAAAAGTATTCACTGATGAACAACCAGGAGCATCATGAGATTTATAAGTGGACAGCCGTCAGTAATTTCCAGAAATACTGGGATATTGACGCAGAGAATTTCGGAAAGATGTTCAAGAAGGCGTTGTCTGAGTCAGAGAATCTGGTGGATGATAATGTCATGCAGCCCGGCCGTGGTATTGACTTCCTCTGTAAACAGGGTGATGAATGGATGGAGCGTGTGCGGGATGCATTCCGTGATCTGCTCGCGATTGACAATTCTGATTATGGCCGCCGCCAGAAAAAAATCAATACATTTGTAGAAGAAGTCAATGCGATGCTTGATGAAGCCGGGAATGAGGAATGGAAATACCGGCAGAATCCGAAAGCGGTCATTATGTACCTTGCATTTATTGAGCCGGATGACAATTACATGTTCCGCGAAGGAGAAGTCAAGGCATTTGCAAACTATGTCAGATATACCGGCAAGATCGGCAGCGGCAAGTCCTTCAGCCTGAAAAGTTACTATAAATTATGCGAAGAAATTGTGGCGCGGCTGCAGGATGAGAGCGATCTCATGGAGATGGTGGCCGGCGAGCTGGAGAAGGAAGCCGGCAGAACCGATGACAATGCTGTGACGGATATTGACGGAGAAAACCACATTCTCGCGTTTGACCTGATTTACTGCGCGCAGAATTACGATTTCTATGAAGAGCAGCTCGTGACGACAAAGAAGCGGCCGGCTTCTGCGATGAAGAGCGATGAGAAGGAACAGCAGGCGAATGTTCTGCGGGAGAAAATTGCGGGAATCCAGGCCTCTCTGGATGAAGCGGTAAGACAGCGGGAACAGCTGCATCTGCCGGATCTTAACGGACAGCAGGTGACACATAAGAAATTCGGCACCGGTCAGGTGACCGCACAGGACAGGCATTATCTGACCGTACAGTTCGGTGAGAATGTAAAGAAGTTTACCCTGCCGGATGCATTGATCAAAGGTTTCCTTGCTGCGGAGGATCCTGCGGCACTGAAATGCTGCGAAGAGATTGCCGCACTGGACATCGAAAAAGAGCGCTGTGCGCGGGAACTGCACATTCTGGAGCTGGAACTTGCACTGATTAAATAGTTTTCGACAGGAACGCACTTAAGAAAGGGGCGGTACGACACACAAATGGATATCTATTCGATATTTTCCCTCTGCGGCGGACTCGCATTTTTCCTGTTCGGCATGAATGTCATGTCCGGCAATCTGAAAAAGGTGACAGGCGGTCAGCTGCAGGGGACGCTGCAGAAGCTCACATCCAATCCTGTAAAAGGGTTGTTATTTGGCGCGATTATTACAATCGCGATCCAGTCTTCCTCGGCATTGACCGTCATGCTGGTTGGTATGGTGAACTCCGGAATCATGGAGTTCTCGCAGACGGCCGGTATCATTATGGGATCCGACATCGGTACGACACTGACAGCCTGGATCCTGTCGCTGAACGGCATCCGCTCGGATAATTTTTTCCTGTCCTTGCTGAAACCGCAGAATTTCGCACCGATCGTTGCACTCATCGGTGTTATTTTGCTGATGGCAGGAAAGACGCAGAGAAGGCGGGATCTCGGTTCGATTTTCTGTGGATTTGCGGTGCTGATGTATGGTATGACACTGATGTCCACGACCGTTGCGCCGCTCGCTGAGATGCCGCAGTTCCGGAAACTGCTGGTGGCATTTGACAATCCGCTTGCCGGCCTTCTGATCGGTACTGCATTTACAGCGGTTATCCAGTCATCGGCAGCAGCTGTCGGTGTCGTGCAGGCGCTGGCCCTGACCGGGACAATCAGTCTGGGCATGGCTGTTCCACTGGTAATCGGTGCCAATATCGGTACCTGTGTGACGGCAATGCTCTCGGCAATTGGCGTAAGCACCAAAGCAAAACGCGTGCCGTTTCTGCATACGGGCATCAAAGTGCTGGGTGCCGTCATCTGGATGATTCTGTATTTCATCCTGCGCTATCCGGCCGGTATCGCGGCGTTTGCCAGACCGGTGTCGTCCTTCCAGGTCGCAGTTTTCCACACGGTATTTAATATCGGAACGATTCTGTTCCTCTTCCCGTTCTCACAGCAGCTGGTCAGAGCGACGGAGCGGATGCTCCCTGCAGAAGCGGAGGAGACCGGGCGTCCGCGGATTCTCCTGGACCGCCGTCTGCTTCTTTCGCCGGAGCTGGCTGTCCGGACCTGCCGTGAGAAGACGATCGAGATGGCGCGTCTGGCCAGGGAATCCTACACGAAATCCCTGGAAGTTGTACGGAATTACAGTAAGGAAACGGTCAAAGATATCATCGAGACAGAAGAATATCTTGATTACATGGAGGATGCGCTGAATAATTTCATGATTCAGCTGTCTGCCGGAAGCCTGAGTGAGCGGAACAACAGACAGGTTTCGGAAATGCTGCACTGCATCAATGATTTTGAGCGAATCAGCGACCATGCTGCCAATATGACAGCGATCGCAAAAAGGATCCGGAAAGACAAGCTGGAATTTTCGCCTTCGGCGCTGCAGGAAATCGAAGTGCTGGACAAGGCACTCAATGAAATTCTGGATATTATGGTCGTCAGCTTTGAACAGGATGATGATCATCTTGCACTGCGGATTGAGCCGCTCGAAGAGCAGATCGATGACCTGACGAGAGAAATCAAGAATCGTCACATTCAGCGGCTGCAGTCAGGCGAGTGCAGCGGAGAAATGGGCATTCTGCTGAATGATCTTCTGACAAACTGCTCCCGTGTATCAGACCACTGTTCCAATATCGGTGTCTGTGTGATTCAGACATGCAATGAGACATCCGGTACGCACGGCTACATGCAGGAGATCAAGGCGGGCATGTACTCCGGTTTTGTTGAGGACTATGAGCGCTATCAGGAGAAATATCAGCTCGCGCCGTTCTCGCCGAAGAAAAAGAAGAAAAAAGACAAAGACAAGAAGAAAAAAGACAAAGATAAGAAAGCAAAGAAGAAAAAAACCGGGGCAGCTGCGCAAGAGAATATCATTCCGGAAGAAAGCGCAGATTTGTATGACGGCAGTCCTGCAGAAATCAGTGTACCGGACATAACGGATTTTGAAAAAGAGGATCTGCTGCCGCTCAGGGAACTTGCAGAGGCAGAAGAAGGAGAAGACTGAAGTTGAATACGCGAAGAAGTGGAATTTTGATGCCGGTGACAGCGATTCCGTCCCGCTACGGGATCGGAGGCTTCTCACCGGAGGCATATGAATTTGTGAACCGGCTGGAACGGGCCGGCCAGAAGATCTGGCAGGTGCTGCCGATGGGACCGACGGGATACGGCGATTCACCGTATCAGTCAGCATCTACATATGCAGGCAATCCGTATATGATTTCGCTGGATCAGCTTAAAGCTGACGGACTTCTGACACAGGAAGAATGTGACACTGCAGACTGCGGCGGGAATCCGGGTGCCGTTCCATATGAGCAGATTTACCGGACACGCTATGAGGTACTTCGCAAAGCATATGAGCGGTTTGATAAGACGGCTGAGCCGGCCTACACACATTTCGTCGAGGAAAACGGAAACTGGCTGGAGGACTATGCACTTTATTGTGTCATAAAAAAACAGCAGAACGACCGTCCGTGGATGGAGTGGCCGGATCCGCTGCGTCTGCGGGATGAAGCCGTGCTGGAAGAACTCTGGGAGACTGCGGGCGATGAGATCGGCTTTGTAATCTTCCGGCAGTACGAGTTTGCAAAACAGTGGGGCAGGCTGAAAGCATATGCAAATGATAAGGGGATCCGGATCCTTGGAGATATCCCGATCTATGCAGCGATGGACAGTGCAGATGCATGGGCAGACCCCGCGCAGTTCCAGTTTGATGCGGATCTTAAGCCCGCCGGCGTGGCGGGGTGTCCGCCGGACGCATATGCTGTTGACGGACAGCTCTGGGGCAATCCGCTCTACGACTGGCCGTACCACAGAGAGACCGGATACAGCTGGTGGATCAGCCGGATGCGGCATATTCAGACACTCTATGACATCGTGCGGATCGACCACTTCCGCGGCTTTGAATCCTATTATTCCGTACCGTATGGCGATACAACGGCGCGGAACGGACACTGGGAACCGGGTCCGGGCCTTGAAATTTTCCGGGCACTCGAGGCGGCGCTCGGGAAAATGGATGTTGTCGCGGAAGATCTGGGATTTCTGACAGATTCTGTGCGGGAAATGGTAAGAGAGAGCGGTTATCCGGGCATGAAAGTGCTGCAGTTTGCCTTTGAGGGCAATCCGCACAACGAATACCTGCCGCACAACCATATCCGGAACTGCATTGTGTATACCGGAACGCACGACAACGAAACCTCGCGCGGCTGGTTCAAATCTGCGCCGGAATATGCGCGGAAGTACTGCCTTGATTATCTCGGATGCCCGGAGCATACAGAAGACCAATTTGCAGAAGATATGATACGCGCGGCACTTTCGAGCGTCGCGGACACAGCTGTCATCCCGATGCAGGATTACCTAAACCTGGACAACCGCGCGCGTATCAACGAGCCTTCAACCCTTGGCGGAATCAACTGGTGCTGGCGGATGCAGCCCGGTGCCTTCACGGACGAGCTGGCCGACCGGATCCGCCGCCTGACAGAGCGCTACGGGAGATGCTGAATTACTGCATTTATAGAGAAAACCAGGGCGCAGAACCTTATCGACTTTTTGGATGGACATTCCGAAATGAACAAACTGAGATCCACTGTCTACGCAGACTTTGCATCCGGGATAAGAACATATCCTTCGTGAAGATCCCGGATGCTTAGCCGGAGTTGACAGTTAGCTCAGTGAAGTGAATCGGGTCCAGACAAAATTCGAAAGGTTCTGCGCCCGTATTGATTTACAAAATAGCCGAAATCGTAAGTGACCGCCCGTCGTCAGACGCGGCGGTTATTTTACCTCTGTGTGCCGTAACCACAGCTTTCGCAATCGCCAGTCCGAGTCCGAAACCGCCGGTCTCGGAATTGCGGGACTGATCTGTGCGGTAGAAACGGTCAAACAGGTGGCTGACCGATTCCGGATCGATGCTTTCGGAAGTCGTGTTGCGTACTTCCAGAAGGATGCCCTTCGTCTGCTGCACAAGCGTAAGCGAGATCGTACCGCCGGCGGGTGAATACTTCAGTGCATTATCCAGCAGGATCGAGACGAGCTGCCGGACCGCCTTTTCGTCGCCATGGTAAGTCAGCATCGGCGCAATCGTGCCGGTAAATTCTTTCTCTTCGACGATGGCGCGGGAGCGGAAGGACTGTGAGACTTCCGTTACCACATCTGATAGCGGAAAATCAATCATCTCAACCTGACGCTGTGCCTCGTCCATTCTGGACAGGTAGACCAGATCATTGGTCAGCTTTGTCAGGCGTTCTGTCTGCAGACGCGCATCATCAATCCATTCACTTTCTCCCACATCCATTTCCAGAACAGAGAGATCCGCGTTAATGACGGTCAGTGGCGTCTTCAGCTCATGACCCGCGTCGGTGATGAACTGTTTCTGTTTTTCGTAGCTTTCCTGAATCGGACGGACAATCCGGCGGGAGAGCAGGATGACCAGAAGCATGACGGCTGCAAAACCGACAAGCGAGACGAGAATCGTCGTAATCAGGAATGAATGTACATTGGAGAGCGAGCGGGTACAGTCCAGAAAGATGATTTTTGTTGTATCTGTATCCGGATCGGACTGCCGGAGCCAGCGGTAATTGCCCGTAAAACCCTTCTCGTGAGATTTCCCGAATATTTCTGCGGCATAAGATGCGGCGGTATCCTCGTCGACAGCTGCAATGTTGCGGGTATCTGATTCAGTCACATTGCCGTCTGCGTCCAGTGTCACGCTGAAATAGCGGGATTCAAAGGGCGTCTCTTCTGAGATGCCGCGCATGTGATAGAAATTGTCATTTTTGCGGAAAGGTTTCTGCCCGCCGTCAGGCACATTGTTATCAAAGGAAGCTGTGCCGTCCGGCTTTTGCGGGGACTGCTGTCCGTCATCTGTGCTGCTTTCCGGACTATTATCCATATTGTCAGTCATTCTGTCATCCATTCCGGGGAATTTTCCCTGGTTCTCTGCGAGGATGGACAGAATCCGGTCAGAGTCGCGCAGAACATTGCGGTAGTTTAACAGATTGATTGCCGTCATGATGATCACGAGCACTGCAAGAACAGAAGCCATTGTCAGGATGATGAAGCGCGTGCGCAGCTGTTTAAACATGGAAAGATACCTCGATTGATTCAAGAGCGCCCGGCGATCCTGCACGACACGTAAGGTGTGCAGCATCTGCTTTTGTGCGCGTCTGTGACCTGATGAAAGTTGTTATGCCTTCTGTTCCAGAGAATAGCCGACACCGCGGGTCGCCTTGATCTGAATATCAGCCCGCAGGGAAGTCAGTTTTTTGCGCAGGTAGGAAATGTAAACCCAGACGACGTTGATCTCGGCGTCTGTCTCAAACCCCCATATTTTTTCGAGAAACAGTTCGGCCGGGATCAGGGACTTGCCGCTGCGCATCAGCATTTCCATCATCTGGAACTCCTTATTTGCCAGATGAAAACTGCCGTACGGAGAGGAAAGCTCATAGCCGGAGAGATCCAGTGTGATATTTCCCATTGTCAGATTGCTGTCGGCGACGACATTCTGCGCGCCGGTCCGCAGCATTGCGCGGATGCGGGCGAGCAATTCCTGCGGAGCAAATGGCTTTGTCAGATAATCGTTGGCGCCTGCATCGAGACCATGGACTTTATCATCGATCTCGGATTTTGCCGTCAGCATCAGCACGGGCAGCAGGATACCCTGGGCCCGGATCTTCTCCAGAACGGTAAAACCGTCCATCTTCGGCATCATGACATCCAGAATGGCGCCGTCGTAATTGCCTGCTTCCAGGTAATCCAGCGCGTCCTGGCCGTTGTAGACGGCATCAACGGAATAGTTGCCTCGTTCCAGTATTTTTACAAGTGCTTTTGAGAGCGAACGCTCATCTTCTGCGAGCAGTAAACGCATGGGTAAATCCTCCTGACAGCATATGGTTTACGCGGGTAACATGCCAGTGAAAGAAACAAAAATGGATCAGTATTTCTGCAAAATTATATCACATAGCTGCTGTTATGAAAAAGCATATCATACCTGCCTTAAATAAAGCTTAATCTGTATGCGCATGGCTCAATGCTAACGCGCAAAACGGCTGCCGCACAGGATTGTGCAGCAGCCGTTCTTAAAACAGAAACTGTCTGGATACGGTATCTTAGAAGATATCGTTCGGAACCGGGCCGTCCGGTCCGCCGTATTTGTAGAAGCCTTCGCCGCTCTTCATGCCGAGCTTGCCGGCGCGGACCATCTGCTTCATCAGAATCGGAACACGGTACTTCGGATCACCTGTCTCTTCTTCAAGGGTGTTCATGATAGCCATGCAGACATCCAGTCCAACCAGATCGCCGAGAGCCAGCGGTCCCATCGGATGGTTTGCACCGAGCTTCATGCAGGTATCGATACCGGCTACATCAGAAACGCCCTCCTGCAGGCAGAAGATACCTTCGTTGATGTACGGGATCAGGATACGGTTTACAACGAATCCCGGAGACTCGGAAACCTTAACCGGAACCTTGCCGATTGTCTTAGCGATCTCAACCATCTTGTCAACATAGTCAGCCGGAGTGGTCAGGCCGCTTGCGATCTCGATGAGCTTCATAACCGGTGCCGGATTGAAGAAATGAAGTCCGACTACAGGTTTCGGAAGTCCTGCGGAGATCTCTGTGATGGACAGAGAAGAAGTATTTGTTGACCAGATTGTGTCTTCCTTGGTGTTGACATCGTTCATCAGGTGTGTCAGAACGCTCAGCTTGACATCCATCTCTTCGGAGATTGACTCAACGATGAGATCAGCTTCGCCTGCGAGGTCATCCATCAGACCCCATGCCAGACGATCCTTAACGCCGTCCAGGAGAGACTGATCAGCTTTGCCTCTTGCGACACGCTTCTCAATACCGCCGATGATCTTGTTGTAAGCCTTCTCGATACGCTCCGGATTACGTCCGCACAGGAAAACTTTCTCAATGTCAGCGCACTGAGCAAAAGCCTGAGCGATACCACTACCCATAGCACCATTGCCGATAACTGCTACTTTCATAGTTTGAATTCTCCTTTATAGATTAAGATTAGTCTCTCTCAACAACCATAGCGCAGCCCATGCCGCCGCCGATGCAGAGGGTAGCAAGACCCTTCTTCGCATCTCTCTTCTCCATCTCATGAAGCAGAGTAACAAGGATACGGCAGCCGGAAGCTCCGATCGGATGTCCAAGTGCAACAGCGCCGCCGTTGACATTGACTTTGTCCATATCGAACTCAAGGTCATGTGCAACTGCCAGAGACTGTGCTGCGAAAGCTTCGTTTGCTTCGATCAGGTCCATATCGGAAACCTTCATGCCGATGCGGTCCATAAGCTTTCTGGTAGCTGCGACCGGTCCGACACCCATGATGGACGGATCAACGCCGCCGAGGCATCCGCCTACCCATGTAGCCATCGGCTTAACACCGAGCTCTTTTGCCTTCTCTTCGCTCATAACAACAACTGCAGCGCCGCCGTCATTGATACCGGAAGCGTTACCGGCTGTAACGATACCGTCTTTCTTGAATGCCGGTTTCAGCTTTGCAAGACCTTCCATGGAAGTGCCTTTACGCGGGCCTTCATCAGTGTCAACTGTGATGACATTCTTTTTCACTTTAACTTCTACCGGAACGATCTCATCTTTGAAACGTCCGCTCTCGATTGCAGCAACAGCCTTCTCCTGGCTCTTTACAGAGAATGCATCCAGATCTTCTCTGGTCAGTCCCCACTGCTCAGCAACGTTCTCAGCTGTGATACCCATGTGATAGTCGTTGAATGCATCCCACAGACCATCCTTAACCATAGTGTCAACCAGCTTGCCGTCGAACAGACGATAACCGAAACGTGCATTCAGAGCTGCATACGGAGCCATGGACATGTTCTCGCAGCCGCCTGCTACGACGATGTCAGCATCACCGGAAAGAATCATCTCTGCTGCCATGTTGACTGCGTTCAGACCGGAACCGCAGACGACATTGATTGTAACTGCCGGGCACTCGATCGGAAGACCGGCTGCGATAGAAGCCTGACGTGCAACGTTCTGGCCCTGTCCTGCCTGGATAACGCATCCCATGATAACTTCGTCAACCTGGTCAGCCGGAACGCCTGCGCGCTGCAGAGCTTCCTTAATAACGATTGCGCCGAGATCCTTTGCCGGAACTGTGGAAAGGCCGCCGCCCATTTTGCCGACTGCTGTACGACAAGCACCTGCTAATACTACTTTCTTTGCCATTTGATGGATTACCTCCTTGATATTAATGCTAATCAACTGTTATATAGTTTAACACGTTGTCATTTTATGAACAAGCAGAAATGCTCCGATTTGGGAAGGATTCTGTGTTTTGCGCTGTTATATAAGAAATATTGTCAACAATACAGGAATATAGTAAGATTAAATCGTAGGCGCGCGGCTGTCAGGGGGACGTGCATGTAACAAATAGTAGTAATACGCGGACGGCTGTGGGAATATCAATCTGCAGAAATGGTGATTTTATGGAGGGATGTGTAGTATGAAACTTTCAATCTGTACAGATGTTTACGCGGATCTTTCTTATACGGAGATGCTGGATAAAGTAAAATCTCTCGGAATTGAGGCAGTAGAGATGACTGCCGGCGGCTGGGGATCCTGTGCACATGTTAACACACCGGAACTTCTGGCTTCGGAGGAAAAACGGGCAGAATTCCTGAAGGAACTCGCGGACCGCGGTCTGGAGATTGCAGCGCTGAACTGCTCCTGCAATCAGCTCTGGCCGGCCGGAGAGGGACCGGAGTGGTCGGAATCCATGTACAGATGTGCGGAACTGGCCGGAAAGCTCGGTGTAAAGAAAATTGTCTGTATGTCAGGACTTCCGCCTGCAAATGAGAATGACACAACACCGAACTGGATTACGTCCCACGCAGATCAGCCGTATTTCCTGAAGGATGCGGTAGAATATGAGTGGAAAGTTGCAGTTGCCTGGTGGAAGAAGTTCGCAGCACACTGTGAAGCACAGGGCATTGAGAAGATCGCAATCGAAGAATTCCCGCACATGCTTGTATATAATGTAGAAACAATGCTGAAACTCAGGGAAGCTGTCGGCCCGATGATCGGAATCAATCTGGATCCGTCCCACCTGATGATCATCGGAGCGGAACCAATTGCCTCTGCACGTGCATTGAAAGGCTGCATTTACCATGTGCACGGAAAAGATGCCCGCATTGAGAAGGGCGTATCAGATGTGAATGGCATCTGCGACTGGAAAGAGGTCTTTGTTCCGGCAGAACGCGCGTGGAACTATGTTGCTGTCGGCTGCGGAAAAGATCTGCAGTGGTGGAAAGAGTTTTTCTCAGTGGTGCGCATGATGGGATACAATGATTATGTATCGCTGGAGATGGAAGACCAGACGATGTCAGTGGAAGCAGGTGTGCAGACTTCGGTAGATGCACTGAAGCAGACGCTCAGCCGGTAAGAAAGATACCGGGAGAACCGGGTCCGGTCGGCGCAAAGCGATTGTCCACTGGACGCCGTTCGTCACGGGCTCTGTGCCGGCGTCTGCAGGCATAGCTTGAATGAGAAGGTGTTTTGATGTAAAATTGTGTAGATACATCTTTGGACAGTGTGCTTTAACAGGAGGTTTTTGCATGAAACATCATAAATTCTGGGCATGGGCAACAGTCGTCTGTTTTCTTCTGACCATGTATACGGGAATTGAGAAAATGTGAGACATGCTCCGGGGATTATTCCGGAATCTTATTACGAACGAAAAGAGAGGCCGGTTCTGCATATGCCAGCAGAACCGGCTTTTTAAATTATGCCGGAAATAGCCAAACATGGTCGAAATCATTTCCAAAATGGTGTAAGATAATGTGATGGAATGTCAGAAGTATATTTGAAATAATACAAGGAGCAACATTATGATTAATGAGAAAATGATGCAGCTTGGAAACGTCCGTTCAGTGATCCGCGAACTGTTTGAATACGGCAAGAAGCGAATTGCGGAAGTCGGAGCGGAGAATGTCTATGATTTCAGTCTGGGCAACCCGAGTGTACCGGCACCCGCAGAAGTAAATGCGGCCCTGATTGAACTGCTGCAGACAAAAGATGACAACTACCTGCACGGCTATACGTCTGCACAGGGTGACGCGAACACCCGCGCAGCCATTGCGGCAGATCTGAATAAACGATTCGGCACTTCTTTCCGGGCAGACAATTTCTATATGACATGTGGTGCAGCTGCATCTCTGAAAATCAGCCTGACAGCGCTGTACACACCGGGCGACGAAGTGATCACATTTACGCCTTACTTCCCGGAATACCGTGTCTTTGTCGAGACGACCGGCGCGAAATTTGTCGAAGTGCAGTCGGATCCGGACACTTTCCAGATCGATTTCGACAATCTGGAGGCTGCCATCAATGAAAAGACAAAAGCAATCATTATGAATTCCCCGAACAATCCGTCCGGTGTTGTCTTCAAAACCGCTTCCATTGAAAAACTCGCAGCGCTGCTCGAAGCGCGTGCGGCAGAATACGGCCATCCGATTTACCTGATCACCGACGAGCCGTACCGTGAGCTGGTCTATGATGCAGAGACAGAAGTGCCGTATGTCACAAAGTATTATAAGAACACAATCGTCTGCTACTCCTACAGCAAATCCCTCTCCCTGCCGGGTGAGCGCATCGGATATATCCTTGTACCGGACGAGATTGAAAACAGCGCAGATGTTTACGCGGCAGTCTGCGGCGCAGGCCGTGCACTCGGCTACGTCTGTGCACCGAGCCTCGCACAGCACATGGTCGAAAAATGCACAGGACTGGTATCAGATCTTTCTATTTATAAAGAGAACCGCGATCTGCTCTACAACACCCTGACAGAATACGGATACAGCTGTGTCTACCCGGACGGCGCTTTCTACTTATTTGTAAAGACCATGGAACCGGATGCGGGCGCCTTCTGCGAGCGCGCAAAAGCACATGACCTGCTTCTCGTCCCGGCCGACAGCTTCGGCACACCGGGGTATCTGCGCATCGCGTACTGTGTCCAGACTGACATGATCCGCCGCGCCCTTCCTGCGTTCAAGGCACTCGCGGACGAGTACCGCAGCTAAAAGGAGACAGAGAACCATCCCCTGTCTCCTCGAAAATGAGTCAGAGAGAAACGTCCCCGTTGACTCACCAAGATTTCAGACACCTTCGGACAACATAAAATTGTCGGAATTGTACACATAACTTTAGAATAAAAAAATTGCACAAAGTCCATTTTATTATGGAGACAGTTGCACTCGTTTATGTTCAGTTTACCGGTTTTACAGATTAAGGTACATAATCCACTTATCCACAAAAACAGGGGCTGAAAAGACGCGGAAAACGGACTTATACACGAAGTTATCCACTTTATCCCCGAAAAAAGCGGGAAATTATGGGCTTAACATAAACGTTATCAACCGAACGGATGTTTTTGGAGATTTATCCAAAAATTAAAAAAAGCCCCGAAAAACACGAGATGGTATTGACAAATCAATCGTCAAAACATTATGAGACGGGTTTGCGAATTGTGCGGTGTAATTTCAAATTATCAGACAAATTACATAATCGGACAAAAATGTATGTATGAAATAAAAAACAGGATGAAATGCATTCGGTACTATGATAGAATTATGTTTGTAGTATGTAGACCAGCTGCTATTCAATGATTTGCGTTTTCCCGGTGTTTCGGGAAGGCTCTGATGAATGCGGTCAGCTGCCGGATCAGATATCTATCTGGCGTCCGGCTGACGATGAGGAATCGATATGAGTAAGAAGACTAGAAGCATCAGCATCGTGGTTTTCGTTGTCGCGTTTGCTGCCATGCTGGCCGGTGTCTTCCTGAGTCCGACGGCTGCAAAGCACGAGTCGATTCAGGAGACCATGCGGGATGCCGTGCTGCATGGATCGAATAAGGTCAGTCTTTTCGGATTGAAAGAGGTCAATCCGGGTCTGATCTCGGCATTCACCGTGACAGCGGTCATCTTTGTGTTTGCACTGATTGTGAGGATCTTTGTGATCCCGCGGTTCAAAATGGTTCCCGGGAAATTCCAGATGGTGCTCGAAGAGGCGGTCGGACTGTTTGAAGGCCTGGCAAAATCCAACAGTCCGCACAGAAACGGATTCCTCGGCACATACATCTTTACTGCGGGCGTCTATATTTTTATCGGGACTCTGTTTGAATTGTTTGGCGTACAGGCCGTCACGACAGCAGGAAATATTATCTCGCTGCCGGCGCCGCTGTCAGACATTAACGGGGCGATCTGTCTGGGTGTTCTTTCCTACTGCATTATCCTTTCCGGCGGCATTGTCGGAAACGGACTGCGGGGCGTCGGGCAGACACTGAAGGATTTTTCTCTTCCGATTTCCATGAGCTTCCGACTGTTCGGTGCGCTGCTGTCAGGTGCGCTGGTCACGGAACTTGTGTATTACTACTTTAATCTCAGTATCGGACTTCCGGTATTTGTCGGCGTCATGTTTACATTACTGCACGCATTGATTCAGGCATATGTCCTGACGATGCTGACGTCACTCTTCTATGGAGAGGTATCGGAAAAACATGAGAAGAAGCCCAAAGTAAAAAAGAATAAACAGGAAACGATTATTTCGGAGGTAAGCGCATCATGAAAAAGTTAAACAGAAGAATGTCAGCAATTCTGCTGCTCCTGGTTGTAATTGGTATTCTCGCAGTTCCGGTAGCGGTTCATACCGTCCGCGCAGCCGGTGAGGATGCAGCTGTCAGTACAGAAGCTGCAGAAGTAACCGAAAGTTCAGCAAGTGCAGATGGTTCCAAGGCACTTGCGGCAGGTATCTGCGTCGGCCTCGGTGCACTGGGCGGCGGCATCGGCATGGGTATGGCAATTTCCAAATCAGCTGAGGGTATTTCCAGACAGCCGGAAGCAAGCGGAGATATTCGTACAACCCTGATGCTTGGTCTTGTCTTCATTGAGACAGCGATTATCTATGCACTGATTGTTGCGATTCTTGTCATCTTCGTATTGTAAGAAAGCGGGTGAACGAGTATGCCATTAAATATTGATTTTCAGCAGATCTTCCTGCATCTGCTTAATTTTGTCATTCTCTTTGCAATACTCTACTTCCTGCTGTACAAGCCGGTGCGTAATTTCATGCATAAGCGCGTCGAGTATTATCAGGATATGGAAAATAAGGCAAAGGAGAATCTTGCAAACGCAGAAGCTGCGAAAACAGAATACGAAGAAAAACTCAGCGCGGCGGATGATGAGATCACATCCATGCGGGAAGAAGCACAGAGCAAGATGAAGGAAGCACGTGCCAAAAGACTGGAACAGGCGCAGGAAGAGGCGAACCAGATCATCGAAAAAGCACGGGCACGCGCAACTGCCGAGCATGATCAGATCATCGAGAGCGCACAGAAAGAGATTACAGAGATTGTATCCGAGGCGGCAGAGAAGATTATTCAGTCGCCGGAAGTATCCGACAGCTTTGACCAGTTCCTGGATACAGTAGAAGGAGAAGATGCATGATGCGTTTCAGACGGAAGGAGGCGGCTGAAACAGCCGTACTCTATTCGCTTTCGCCGCCGGATAAACGGCAGGAGAGGCGTTTTGAAGCATTCTTGAGAAAACAGTACGGGCATGAGATTTCCCTGGTATGGAAGCAGAGTACTGCATACCCGGCGGGATTCCGCCTGGAAGTCGGCTCGGAGGTCTACGACTGGACAGCTGAGGGAAAACTGCAGCAGCTCAAAGAAAGACTGCAGAATATCCCCACGAAAACAGATAACATCATCTCGCTGATCCGGGAAACGGTCGATAACTGGCAGCCGCAGGTTATGCCGCAGGAGATGGGCAAGGTACTGACTGTCGGTGACGGCATTGCAACCATCAGCGGACTGGAGCATGCGACCTATGGAGAAATCCTGATTTTTGCGACCGGTACACGCGGAATGGTGCAGGAACTGCGCAAAGATGAGATCGGCTGCATTCTGTTTGAAGAAGATGATGAAATCAGCGAAGGCACAGAAGTGCGGCGCACCGGAAAGACGGCGGGCGTCCCGGTCGGCGATGCATTCCTCGGCCGTGTCGTCAATCCGCTCGGTATGCCGATTGACGGTCTTGGGGAAATCAAAGACGACGGATACCGGCCGGTCGAGCAGCCGGCGCCGGGCATTATTGACCGCCAGCCGGTCAATACACCGATGGAAACCGGTATTCTGGCGATTGACTCTATGTTCCCGATCGGCCGCGGGCAGCGTGAGCTGATCATCGGCGACCGCCAGACCGGTAAAACGGCAATTGCGATTGATACCATCCTGAACCAGAAGGGAAAAGATGTCATCTGTATCTACGTCGCAATCGGACAGAAATCAAGTTCTGTCGCGCAGCTGGTCAATAACCTGCAGATTCGCGGCGCCATGGAGTATACAATTGTCGTGGCAGCTTCTGCCAGTGATGCGGCGCCTCTGCAGTACATCGCGCCGTACGCGGGCTGTGCAATGGGCGAGTACTTCATGGATAAGGGCAGAGATGTCCTGATGATTTACGATGACCTTTCCAAACATGCGATTGCGTACCGTTCCATGAGCCTGCTGCTGGAGCGCTCGCCGGGCCGTGAAGCATATCCCGGTGACGTATTCTACCTGCACTCCAGACTGCTGGAGCGTTCCGCACACCTCTCTGATGAGCGGGGCGGCGGTTCCATGACGGCACTGCCGATCGTTGAGACACAGGCAGGAGATGTTTCTGCCTATATTCCGACAAATATTATTTCCATCACAGACGGTCAGATTTTCCTGGAGAGTGATCTGTTCTTCTCGGGACAGCGCCCGGCTGTCAACGTCGGTCTTTCCGTCTCGCGTGTCGGCGGTGATGCGCAGACAAAGGCGATGAAGAAGGCGGCGAGTACGCTGCGTCTGGACCTCGCACAGTATCGCGAGATGGAGGTATTTACACAGTTCTCCAGTGATCTGGATGACGCGACGAAACGCCAGCTGGAATATGGCCTCGGCCTGATGCAGATGCTGCGGCAGAAGCAGTACCATCCGTACGCGCAGCATGAGCAGGTTATTATTTTGCTGGTGATGCTTGCACACACGATGCAGGATGTACCTGCGGCAGATATCACAGAATGTATCGGGAAGATGCTGGAGTTCTTCCACACATCTTATGGCGCGCTCTGTGAGCAGATCGATGAGACAGGCCTGTTCTCGGATGAAGACAAAGATACGATTCTCAAGGCAGGCCGCAAGTTTGTAGCGGGATGGCTTGAGAATAAGAATAAGAAATAAGTCAGTCGGCAGGATGATATATGGCTACAACGAAAGAGATTAAAAACAGAATCAAAAGCGTTAAGGATACGCAGAAGATCACAAATGCCATGTACCTGATCGCATCCAAGAAAATGCGGAAGGCGAAAAGTGATCTGGACCGTACCCGGCCGTATTTTAATGCAGTCGGCAATGAGATCCGCCGTGTCTTCCGCGTAAAGGAAGATGTGGAGAGTCACTATTTCTATCCGCCGCGTTCGGCCCCGGATCTTCTGGGACCGTATGCTGTTCTGGTCATCACCGCAGACAAGGGACTCGCGGGTGCGTATAACCAGAATGTCATCAAAGAGGCGATGCGGCTCATGAAGAAGCGTGATGAGCTGGGCAAAGGACAGGACAAGCCGAAGCTTTTCGTGGTCGGTGAGTACGGGAGACAGTATTTTCTCTCGCACAAAATCCCGATTGAACAGAGCTTTCTGTACACGGCGCAGAATCCGACGCTGGACCGTGCGCGCGATATCACGTCCATTCTGCTGGATCTCTACGACCGCGGCGAGATTGTGAAGGTTTATATCGTCTACACAGATATGAAGAGTGCGATGCAGGAAGTCGCACTGTTCAGACGTCTGCTCCCGTTCCACCGCGGGGATTTCCAGACCGATACTGTGGAAGAAGCAGTCAGAGAACCCTTTGAGTTCAAACCTTCCGTGGCCAAGGTGCTCGATGAAGTCGTTCCGACCTATTTGACGGGATTCATCTACAGTGCGCTGATTGACAGTTTTTGCAGTGAGCAGAATGCCCGCATGATGGCAATGGATACGGCCAGCAGCAACGCAAAAGAACTGATTGCAGATCTCACGATGCAGTACAATCACGTGCGGCAGAGTGCGATTACACAGGAAATTACTGAGATTTCTTCCGGCGCGCAGGCGATGCGGAAGAAGAAGCAGAAGAGATAATTGTTATAGGAAACAAGGAGACAGGATGCAGGGAATTATCGTACAAATATCGGGTTCCGTGGTCGACGTTCAGTTTGAGTCCGGACAGGTTCCGAAGATCCGTGAGGCGCTTTCTGTTGAGGTTGACGGACAGAAGAAGCTGATGGAAGTGGAACAGCATATCGGAAAATCCATGGTGCGCTGCATTATGCTCGGTGAGAGTGAAGGGCTTTCCCGCGGTCTTGAAGTAACTGCGGACGGCAAGGGAATCAGCGTTCCGGTCGGAGAGCCGACGCTGGGCAGAATGTTCAACGTCCTCGGAGAACCGATTGACGGCGGTGCGCCGATTGATGACCGCGAAGAGCGCTGGGAGATTCACAGAAGCGCCCCGTCTTTCGATCAGCAGAGTCCGGCGGTAGAAATACTGGAAACCGGCATCAAGGTCATTGACCTGCTGGAACCGTATCCGAAGGGCGGTAAAATCGGCCTTTTCGGCGGCGCAGGTGTCGGCAAGACGGTCCTGATTCAGGAGCTGATTCACAGTGTCGCGATGGAGCACGGCGGCTATTCGATCTTCACGGGTGTCGGTGAGCGTTCGCGTGAGGGTAATGAGCTCTGGAACGAGATGCAGGCCAGCGGTGTCGTGGACAAAACTGCGCTTGTGTTTGGTCAGATGAACGAAGTGCCGGGTGTGCGTATGCGCGTGGCGCTGTCGGGACTGACCATGGCAGAGTACTTCCGTGATCAGCAGAACAAAGATATCCTGCTGTTCATTGATAATATTTTCCGTTTCGTACAGGCGGGCAGTGAGGTTTCCACGCTGCTCGGCAGAATGCCGTCAGCCGTCGGATATCAGCCGACACTGGCAGAAGAGATGGGTGCGCTGCAGGAGCGGATTACTTCCACCAAGAAGGGATCAGTCACATCCGTTCAGGCGGTCTACGTACCGGCGGATGACCTGACAGACCCGGCGCCGGCGACAACCTTTACCCATTTGGATGCGACGACCGTACTGGCCCGCCGCATTGCGGAGCAGGGTATCTATCCGGCAGTTGATCCGCTGGAGTCTACGTCCAGAATCCTGGAGGCGGATATCGTCGGCGAGCGCCACTACCGTATTGCGCGCCAGGTACAGGAGATTCTCCAGAAATACAGAGAACTGCAGGATATCATCGCAATTCTCGGTATGGAAGAGCTTTCAGACGAGGATAAAATGACGATTTACCGCGCCCGCAAAGTGCAGCGTTTTCTGTCCCAGCCGTTCTTTGTCGCAGAGAAATTTACAGGTATGTCAGGTGTCTATGTACCGCTTTCCGAGACGCTGCGGGGATTCGAGGCGATTGTCAACGGCGAAGTGGATGAACTTCCGGAGATGGCATTCTATAACGTCGGAACACTTGATGATGTCTACGCAAAGGCGAAGAAGCTTGAAGCAGAGGGAATGTGATGAATTCATTTCGACTGGATGTGCTCGAGGCGGAGCAGATATTCTTCGAGGGAGAATGTGTTTCCCTTGTCATACCGACAGATGACGGCCTGTATGGAATACAGGCTAACCATCACAATACGATTGCGCCCATAAAGCCCGGCGAGATGAAAATTACAAAGCCGGATGGAGAAGAAATCGAGGCGTCTGTCTCCAGCGGAATTGTCAAAGTAGAGAACAACTGGGTGCTTGTGCTGGTTGAGACGGCGGAACTTCCGGAAGAGATCGATGCAAACCGCGCGCGCCGCGCTGAGGCGGCAGCGAAAGAGGCAATGCTGCAGAAACGCAGTATCCGTGAATTTAACGAAGCACAGACACAGCTGGCCCGCGCTGTCAGCAGGCTGCGCGTCAAAGACCGCTACGAGGCAAAACGAGGCAACCGGAAATAAATGATTCAGGAGACAGGGGTCGGTTCTCTGTCTCCTTTTTCAGAATTCAGAAGCGAAATTTGAGGATGCCATTTTCACGCAGCTCAGGTGGAATTCGCTGCCTTGGAAATGGCATCCTGATTTGTGTAGACTTTGAAGAAAAAAAGAGACAGAGAACCGACCCCTGTCTCGTTCCGGGCAGTATGATTATAAACGGAGTAACTACATGCGATTAAGAAATATCCCGGGCTCACGCGAGGAAATCGCAGCGAGCCGGTTTGCAGTAAATGAACCTGAAATGAATAAAGGCCGCTGGGCCGAAGAATTCGGAAATGAGAATCCCATCCGGATCGAAGTCGGTATGGGAAAAGGCCGCTTCCTGATGAATCTGGCCTGTGCGTATTCGCAGTACAATTATATCGGCATTGAGATGTACAGCAGTGTCCTGATCCGTGCAATTCAGAAGGCCCAGGTCATCGATCCCTGCCCGCAGAATTTCCGCTTTATCCGGATGGATGCGCAGGATCTGGAGTCGGTATTTGCGCCCGGTGAAGTGGACCGGATTTACCTGAACTTTTCCGATCCATGGCCAAAAGCCCGCCATGCGCACCGGCGTCTGACATCCCAGACATTTCTGCGCCGCTACGAAAAAATCCTCAAGCCGGGCGGACAGATCGAATTCAAGACAGACAACATGGAGCTGTTCGACTTTTCACTGGAAGAGATTGCCGTTGCCGGATGGAATCTGATTGCGGAAACCCGGGATCTTCATCACAATCCCATCCTCAGCGAGGGCAACATCATGACAGAATATGAAGAGCGCTTTTCCTTAAAAGGAAATCCGATCTGCAAGCTCATCGCCGCGCCGGTGTAATTATAATGATGCAGGTACGGCCGGTCTGGGATTGTTGCGACTGCAGATCCGGGAAACCATGACAAAAATGGAAGACGCACAAGTGCATCGTGCAGCCCACGCGCGATCAGAGAGCGCTATTGGATAAAGGGATAACTTGGCAAGTTGCCCGAATAATCACAAAAAATCACCGCCGGCCTGTACAAACAGGCCAAATCGAAAAAAACAGAAAAAAAGGGTTGATTTTTTCGGTGTCATCCCCTATAATCGTCTTTGTGCTCGAGAGAGCACAGAAAAAACTAAGCGCCCTTAGCTCAGTTGGTAGAGCAGTAGACTCTTAATCTATTTGTCCGGGGTTCGAGTCCCCGAGGGCGCATAAGGCACTGTTTTTGGTTAGAACAACCGAGGGCGGTGTCTTTTTTTGTGCGCACAGGTCCTCTATAAATATATCTTCCTTCTGCATGAATTTTTTGATAAAATTTTTTACTGGCAATTAAACCAGCGTTTCTTCGCCGGCGTTATATAACGCGTCGTTCAGCTTCGTGACACTCCATTGCTTCTCAATCCCGTACATGATGACAGCATCCCGCCGGTCTTTCACGTAAAGGCTATTCTGCCAAAATTGTCCCGGACTGGGGAAATCAATGGGATGACATCTCCTGGGAAAAACACTGCTTCGTGTGCGAGTGGGACGACCCGGAAACAGTCCCCGGGGAAATGCACGCTATAAAGCGATGACAAAGACAGTTACAGTAAAAATCAAGATATAATGAGCATAATAAAAAGCCCCGCGTACGCGGGGCTTTGTCATTCTCAGTTATATGGTTTTAATCAGTTTTCTAATCATTTCAGATACATCATCGCCGCCGCATTCATCTGGCTTGAGATCAGCGACAGCAGGCCATAAGCCATCAGGATGGTAATCAGTCCGGAGATCAGGATCCCGGCCGCAATTGCAATGGCGGAATATTTCTTGCGCAGCCCCATCAAATTGGAGAGCAGGGCGCCGGCCCAGCTGCCCATGCCGGTGAACGGGATCGAAATAATCAGTGCGAGTGCGAAATAGCTGTATTTCCGGAAAAACGTTCCGTGCTTCTCGGTAAATTTATCGACGGACTCCAGAAACTTCCGGGAGGCGGAATATTTGCGAAGGGCATTGATCCGTCCTTCCGTGAAAAACAGAATAAAGGGGATCGGCAGGACTGCGCCGGCCGAAGACATAATCAGACACATTTTCCACGGAATCCGTGCCGCTGCGGCGACAATGATTGCCCCTTTATTTTCGAATATGGGTATGAGTGATAACAGAAATATCACAAAACTTGGCAGCCTCTGCATACCGGATGTCCTCGCGTGTATCGTAATGTGAAAAGCAGCATGCAATTCATACAATATACATCTTACAACAAAAAGAAGCCCGGTTCACATTTGTGACGTGCTTCCACCAAAACCATTGTAAAACAATATATTACAAAACTGAACAATCGTCAACGGAGAGGATAACGGTTTTGCACGTCGGATTCAGGTGATTTTCTGTGCAGAAGTACCGAGAAAAGGCAGAAAAACAGGAAAAGTTGTCAATGTCCGGCAAATGTGTTATGATCGGTGCGGTATGTTTTTCAGGCAATGATGTTTCCGGAATGTCCTGAAACAGGAAGCGGAAGGCATCAAACTTGAATCACAGGCGGGCCGCAGGCACGCCTGCAGGAGGAAAGAACCATGAGATGTCCATATTGCGGACACAAGATGAAAGATAAGTCACGGACATGTTCATATTGCGGCAGAAGTCTGAAGGTCGCGCGCGAGGAGCGCAAGATCTACGGAATGGGCGCAGTCCTGATTGCGGTGATCCTGATCGTCGGTATTGCGGCGCTTCATATTGTATCACGTAATCTGGATGGTTCGTTTTTTGAAAGCCGTAATTCGATGATTGAGTCGGTCGCCGAACGTCAGGCGGCACAGCAGGCCGAAGCGTCATCTTCTGCCGGTGAAGCGGCAGATGAAAATGCAGCAGGTACGATCGGCGGCGAAGCTGCCGAGGAAGTGCCGGAGGAGTCAGAAGAGGCTCCGGAGGAAACGGCGGAAGAGCCAAAGGCAGAAGATCAGCCGCTCTCCGCAGAATTGACGGATGATAAAGCGATCATTGATCTGTCCGGTTATGCCCGTGCAGGGGTTGCATCTGCAGAGGCATCTTCGGTCGTTCCGGATCTGGACGGCAGCAACCTGTACGATGCACCGTCCGCAGTCGACGGCGAGGAATGGACCTCCTGGCAGGAGGGTGCAGCCGGCGCAGGTGAGGGCGAGACGCTGACAATCCACCTCGACCGCGAGTACAATGTAAAATACCTGCTGCTGAAGCTCGGCAGCTGGGCAGGAGAGGGTACTTATCTGGAGAACTGCCGTCCGCAGATGATGACCATCGATTTCGGATCCGAGAGTGTACAGCTTTCCTTCCCGGATGAACAGAAGGAACACTGCGTCACCCTGTCCAAGGACGTCAAGACCGATACCGTAACATTCCGCATCGATTCCGCGTATGCAGGAACCAGCTGGAGCGAGACCTGTATCGCAGAGGTAGAGATCGACGGCTATTAATCTGTGCTGCAGTGGACAGCCAGTAAATAACAAGCAAATGACAAGGTGTACGATCTGATTTTGCAAATGTGTAAACATTCTGTGAAACTGAAAAAAAGGTCTTTTCAAAGAAAAGAAAATAGACTATAATCAGGTCGATATTTGAGGTAACCCGGAAATAATTATTTTTTGGAGGATATATAATGAAAATCACAAACATCAAAAATATTGACAAATTCTTTGAGACAGTTGATAAGTGCAAAGGCCGTGTTGAACTCGTTACAGGTGAAGGCGACAGACTGAATCTGAAATCCAAACTCAGCCAGTATGTATCTCTTGCAAACATTTTCTCAAGCGGAGATATCCCGGCACTCGAGATCGTTGCTTCTGAGAAGGAAGATATTGAGAGACTGATGGCGTTCATGATCAACGGCTGATCACGACAGAACAGGATTGCGCGGCATTTTGCTCTGTGATATGCCGGCTGCGAAGGATCCGGCTGCACAGTTTCCGGTATACGGAAAGAATGCAGATGCCGTTGTAAATAATGTGATAATGCGGGGGCGGACATTGGTTAGATGTCCGTCTCCTTGTGTATGTAAGAATAGATGAATCCGCGTATAACTGCCGCAGCCGGATGCCGATACAGGCATTCGATAAATGTCGATTCATGCATTTGGTTCTGGCAGATATATGTGAATGGATAATAAAGGAGTGATGAATCATGACAAAAGTAGATGTAATCTCAGGATTTCTCGGTGCAGGGAAAACAACATTAATTAAAGAACTGCTCAGTGATGCACTCAAAGGCGAGCAGGTCGTTCTGATTGAAAATGAATTTGGCCAGATCGGTATCGACGGCGGCTTCCTCAAGGAGGCAGGAATTGAGATCAAAGAGATGAATTCCGGCTGCATTTGCTGTTCACTGGTCGGTGATTTCAGCACAGCGCTCGGTGAGGTTGTAAGCCAGTATCATCCGGACCGTATCATCATCGAGCCGTCAGGCGTCGGCAAACTTTCCGATGTTATCCACGCTGTCGAGAACGCCGGCAATGATGAGCTGGTCGTTAACACCGCAACGACACTTGTTGATGTTACAAAGTGCAAGCTGTATCTGAATAACTTCGGCGAATTCTATGAGAACCAGGTTCAGACGGCGGGCACTGTAATCCTGAGCCGTACCGATACAGACCGCGCGACACCGGAGCTGATTGAAGAAGTACTCGCCATGCTGCGTCCGCTGAATGAAGACGCGACATTTATTACAACACCAGTTGCAGAACTCGGCGGCAAAAAAGTGCTTGAGACCATGGAAGGTGTCAAGATTGATCTGACAAAGATTCCGGAGGAACATCACCACCACCATCATCATGACCATGACCATGATCACGAGCATGACCATGATCACGACCATGATCACGAGCACGAGCATCATCATGATCACGACCATGATCACGAGCACGAGCATCATCATGATCACGAGCATGACCACGATCATCACGAGCATGACCACGATCATCACGAGCATGACCACGATCATCACGACCATGATCACGAGAATGAGCATCATCATGATCACGACCATGACCACGATCATCACGACCATGATCACGAGCATGAACATCACCACCATCATGACCACGGCCCGGACTGCACATGCGGCTGCCACGATCACGACCATGATGCAGATGAAATCTTCACCAGCTGGGGCAAGGAGACGATCCGCAAATATACACAGGATGAAATCAACGAAATCCTCACAGCACTTGAAGATGCAGAAACATACGGAAATGTACTGCGTGCGAAGGGTATGGTTCCGGCAAAAGACGGCACATGGATCTACTTCGACATGGTACCGGGTGAGATCGATGTCCGCGCAGGTGCGCCGGAATATACCGGAAGACTTTGTGTCATTGGTGCAGAGATGAACGAGGAGAAGCTTTCTGAGCTGTTCCATCTTGTATAATTAGGAATAGGGAATATAACTATGAATGAAGACAATATCCGCGTACCGGTGTTTGTGATCACCGGATTTCTGGAGAGCGGAAAAACATCATTTTTAAATATGACACTGCGCCAGGATTATTTCATGATCGACGACACAACGCTTCTGATCAATACGGAGCAGGGTGAGCGGGAATATAAGCCGAACGTTCTGCTGCAGTTTGATACAGATTATACTGAGATCACGGATCAGGCGCAGTTTACGAAGGAAAAACTGGAAGAACTCGACCGGGAATTTGAGCCTGCCCGTGTGCTGCTGGAGTACAATCCGCTCTGGGGCGTCAAAAATCTGGAAGAGATGGAACTGCCGGAGGGCTGGGGCATCGTACAGGAAATCGTCACGGTCGATGCGAGTACTTTCCAGGTATATGTTGCCAATATGAAATCGCTGTTTGTTGACATGTCCCGCAATGCGGAGATCGTCATCTTCAACCGGTGCACCAAAGACATGCCGCTGGCAAATTTCCGCCGCAGCATCAAGGTTGTCAATCCGGCCTGCCAGGTTTTGTTTGAAGACGTCAACGGCGATATGACCGATATTTTTGAGGACACGGTTCCATACGATCTCGATGCAGACGTGATCGAGGTGGAAGATGTTGACTATGGCATTTTCTATGTCGATGTGCGCGAGCATCCGGAGCGCTACAAAGGAAAAACTGTCCGTTTCAAGGGACGCGTCATGAAACAGTCGCGCCTCGGCAAGGGATATTTCGTTCCGGGCAGAATGGCGATGACGTGCTGCGCAGACGATACAACCTTCATTGGATATCTCTGTGAGAGCCGTTCCACGCCGAAGCTGAAAACAGGCAACTGGGTCGATGTCATTGCAGAAGTAGATTACAAGTATTCTGATGTGTATGGCGAAGAAGGCCCCGTTCTGACCGCAAAGGCAGTCAAGAACGCCATGCCGCCGGAAGTGGATATGGTGTACTTTAGTTGATCCCGATTCACACAGGAGAAACCGACATGTACCTTGTAGTTGGCCTGGGGAACCCGGGCAGCAAATATGCCGGCACACGGCACAATATGGGATTTGACACGATCGATGAGCTGGTGGAAAAGCACCGGATCTCATCAGACGGGGTCAAGATGAAGGCAATGAGCGGCAGGGGAATCATCGGCGGTGAGCGGGTGATTCTCCTGAAGCCGATGACCTACATGAATCTGAGCGGCGAGGCGGTCCGTGCATGGCTTGATTATTACAAACTGGATCCTGAGGAGGATCTGATTGTCATCTACGATGATGTGGATCAGGAGCCGGGCAGAATGCGGATCCGCAAGAAGGGCAGTGCCGGCGGGCACAACGGCATGAAGAGTATCATTCAGCACATTGGAACAACTGTATTTCCGCGGATCCGGATTGGCGTCGGGGCGAAACCGGCCGGCTGGGATCTGGCCGACTATGTGCTCGGGCATTTCTCAAAGGAAGACCGCAAAGAGGTTGACGCTGTGATCAAGGATGCAGCGGATGCAGTTGAGATGATCATTGCCGAGGGAGTCGATGAAGCGATGAACCGCTACAATTCCCGCGGCAAAGAGAAGGAAAAGAAGGAAACCGCAGCGAAGGAGAAGACAGACGACTCCAACGGCCAGCAGAAGTGAGTCAACGGTGAAGAATGAACAATAGAAAAGCGTTGATGCAGCCGCTTGATGCGGTGGCCGGTTTTGAGGATCTGCAGAAGCAGATGCGGAAGAACCGGGGCGTCATCGAAGTAACCGGCACGGTGTCCTCGGAACAGGCGCATCTTGCCGCAGGGCTCGCGCAGAGATATCACCGCATGCTGATTGTTGCGGAGAATGATCTCAAGGCGCGGGATTTTTACGAAGATTTCAGATTATACGATAAAGATGTTTTCCTGTATCCTGCCAGGGATATGATTTTTTATCAGGCGGAGATTGCGGGAAATCAGACAACACGTCAGCGCATGCAGGTGATTAAGGCGCTGATGGAGCGGAAGGACGTCTCGGTTATTACCTCCACAGGGGGGTGCCTGGACTATCTTCTGCCTTTTCACGTGCTCAAAAACAGCCGGATTCAGATTACGAACGACAGTACACTGGATCTGACAGAACTGTCCCGGAAGCTCGCGGATATCGGCTACGAGCGGACTGTTGAAGTGGAAGTGCCGGGACAGTTTGCGGTGCGCGGCGGTATTATTGATGTATTTTCACTGCCCGAAGAACTGCCCTGGCGGATTGAGCTCTGGGGAGATGAAGTTGATTCGATCCGCAGTTTTGATCCGGAAAGCCAGCGCTCAATTGAGAATCTGACGGAAGTCACGATTTATCCGGCAACAGAAGAAATCGGGAAAGAACAGCCGGGCTTTGCAGGAAAACTGACAGATACGCTGCCGGAGTATTTTGAAGCAGATGATCCGCTGTTTCTGATCGAACCGGTGCGGATTCTGGAGATGGCACAGACACTCTCGGATGAGTACCGGACATCCATGCAGCACCGTCTCGAGAAAGGCGTGATTGATGCGGCGGACACCAACCGGATGCTCACCCCGGAACTTCTGATTTATCTGCTTAACCGCCGCAACTGCGTAGGCCTTTCTATGATGCAGACGGGCAGCGGCTATGAACGAACGGGACAGTATTCGGTCGAAGTCAGAGTAGTGAATCCTTATAATAATCAGTTTCCGATGCTGGTGCGCGATCTGAAAAGGTGGAAGAAGAACGGATACACGGCGGTACTGCTCTCGGCATCTCACACACGTGCGAAGCGTCTGGCGGAGGAACTTCTGGCAGAAGAGCTGAATGCATTTTACAGTGAAGACCCTGACCGCGTGCTTGCCCCCGGCGAAATCATGGTGATGTACGGAAGTGTACGGCAGGGATTTGAGTATCCGATGCAGCGCTTTGTACTGATCTCGGAATCGGACATTTTCGGGCGTGCGCTGAAGAAACGGAAGCCGCGGAAGAAAAATGAAAATGCTGTGCGCAGCTTTTCGGAATTATCGGTCGGTGACTATGTCATTCATGAGAGTCACGGTCTGGGAATTTATAAAGGCATCGAAAAGGTGAAAATCGATCACGCGGAGAAGGATTTTATCCGCGTGGAATATGCAGGCGGCAGCAGCCTGCTGATCCCGGCGACGCAGCTGGATCTGCTGCAGAAATACGCAGACAGCGAGGGCAAAAAGCCGCGGATCAATAAACTGGGGGGCGAGCAGTGGAAACGTACCCGGACGCGTGTGCGTCATGCGGTCAGGGACATTGCAAAAGAACTGGTCGCCCTCTATGCAGAGCGTCAGTCCGGAGAGGGATTCCGGTACGGACCGGATACCGTCTGGCAGAACGAATTTGAGGAAATGTTTCCATTCGAGGAGACGGATGATCAGCTGCAGGCCATCGCCGATACGAAGCAGGACATGGAAAGCAGCAAAATCATGGACCGGCTGATCTGCGGCGATGTCGGATTTGGCAAGACGGAAGTCGCGATCCGGGCGGCATTTAAGGCTGTGCAGGAGAATAAGCAGGTTGTTCTGCTCGCACCGACAACCATTCTGGCGCAGCAGCACTACAATACCTTCGTGCAGCGCATGAAAGATTTTCCGGTGCGGGTGGATCTGCTCTGCAGATTCCGGACAGCCGCGGAGCAGAAGAAAACCATTGAAGATGTGCGAAAAGGCATGGTGGATATCCTGATCGGAACCCACCGCGTACTTTCCAAAGATATTACGTTCAAGGATCTGGGACTGCTGATTGTAGATGAAGAGCAGCGTTTCGGTGTGGCACACAAGGAAAAAATCAAGCAGATGAAATCCTCGGTGGATGTTCTCTCACTGACTGCGACACCGATTCCGCGGACACTGCACATGAGCCTGATCGGCATTCGCGATATGAGTGTACTGGAGGAAGCGCCGCTTGAGCGCATGCCGGTCCAGACGTTTGTAAGTGAATATGATGAAGAAATGGTCCGCGAGGCAATCAGCCGGGAACTTGCCCGCGACGGTCAGGTTTACTACGTATATAACCGTGTCAATGATATTCTGGATGTGGCCGGCAGAATCGCGCGGCTTGTGCCGGAAGCCCGTGTGCGCGTCGCGCACGGCCAGATGAAAGAACGGGAACTTGAGCGGGTCATGTATGATTTCATCAGCGGCGAGATCGACGTTCTCGTTTCCACGACCATCATCGAGACAGGAATGGATATTCCGAACGTCAATACGATTATTATTCATGATGCGGACCGGATGGGACTGTCGCAGCTCTATCAGCTGCGCGGACGCGTCGGGCGGTCGAACCGGATGGCGTATGCATTTCTGTTTTATCGGCGAAACATCCTGCTGCGTGAGGAGGCGGAGAAACGCCTGCACGCGATCCGTGAATTTACCGAGCTCGGCAGCGGCGTGCGGATCGCCATGCGGGATCTGGAAATCCGCGGCGCCGGCAACCTGCTGGGCGCGGAACAGCACGGCCACATGGAAGCAGTCGGCTACGAGCTTTACTGCAAAATGCTGCGGGAGGCCGTCAGCGAGGCAAAGGGCGAACCGGAAAAAGAAGCATTTGAAACCGGTGTCGAACTGCTGGTAGATGCACATATTCCGGACCGGTATATTCCGGACGAGGGCCAGAAGCTGGATGTCTACAAACGGATCGCGGCCATCGATACGGAGGAGGAAGCCGATCAGCTTCTGGACGAACTGCTTGACCGGTTTGGAGATCCGCCGGAGGCTGTACAAAATCTGATTGCAATTTCTGAGATCCGGTCGCTTGCACATGCCGCTTATATTACAGAAATCAGAGAATCCAGGACAGAGATCCGGATGTTGCTCTATGAAAATGCGCGTCTGGATGCGTCGCAGTTTGCCGGCCTGATCGGAAGATACCGCGGAAAACTGCGTTTCCAGGTGACATCGCCGCCCTGTTTCAGCTATATGAAAGGAAATAAAGTCATTTCGGACAAGGAGGTTCTGCTGCTTGTCAGGGAACTGGCACAGTCGCTCCGGGAACTCGTACTGCAATAGAGGAACTTGCAAAATGAAAGGTCGGGGGCTATAATCGTCTCATCGACATGAGGAGGAACAAATTATCATGAATTATTTAAAAACAGCAGCAGTCAGCGGAATGCTTACAATCTCCATGGCAGCATCCCTGCTGGCAGGCTGTGGAAAGCATATCAACGGAACTGCACCGGCGGTAATCGTTAACGGTGAAGCAATTAATGTCGGTACCGCAAACTTTATTCTGCGTTATCAGGAGGCGGAGACCGCACAGATTATGCAGATGTACGGTTTCGCAAGCGGCAGTACACTGTGGGATACCGATATCAGCGGAGACGATGAAACAGAAGAAACCGCGGCAGAATCCACATCTTCCGCATCGGCAGAATCCACATCATCAGCATCTGCTTCATCTGCGTCAGAATCCACATCATCAGCGTCTGCTTCATCCGCATCATCAGATGCATCTTCTGCGTCATCCGCAGAAGCAGAGGAAGAGAAGCATTTCAATACCTACGGTGAACAGTACAAGGATTCCGTCCTGACAAATATCGAGCGGATGGTAGTCCTGCGCCAGCACATGGCTGACTATGGCCTGTCTCTGACAGATGAGCAGCAGGCAAAGATTGACGAGGTTGCCGGTGAGACCTATGAGGCAAATAAAGAGATCCTCGGCGCAATGGGCACAACCGATGCTGATATCAATCAGGCCGTGGAACTGATTTCCTATGAATACATCATGCATGATGCCATGCTGGAAGGCGCGGACATTGAAGTAACCGACGAAGAAGCGGCACAGAAGAGCTTTACTTATGCGCGTTTTGCAACGACTGTGACCGATGAAGAGACCGGTGAAGAGCGCGACATGACAGAGGATGAGCTTGCCGATGTCGAGAAGAAAGCCAATGACCTGATTGAAAAGGTGAAGGCGGAAGACGATATTGCAAATGCAGACATTCCGTCTATGGCAAAAGAGATTGATGAGAATGCCACTTCCATGCAGACAAGCTTCGGCGCGGATGACACTATTTTCCCGGACAATGTCAAAGATGCCCTGGCAGGCCTGAAGGATGGGGAACTGTATGACAGTGCGATCAAGACAGATGATGGTTACTACTATGTCGTACGTCTCGACAAAGAATTTGACGAAGAGCGGACAGAGAGCAACCGGAAAAGTCTCATCAGCACCAAAGAGCAGGAACATATCGATGAGACCGTTCAGGGCTGGCTCGATGAGGCAGAGATTGAAGTGAAAGACGGCTGGAATGCACTGGAAGTTACAGACAGCAGACCGTATGTTGTAAAGGCTGAGGCTTCAGAGGAAGAGACCGGCGCAGAGGCAGTAACTGACAGCGCGGCTGAAGAAGCATCAGACAGCGCAGCTGAAGAAGCGTCTGACACAGCGGCAGACAGCGCGGCTGGAGAAGCATCTGACACAGCGGCAGACAGCGCGGCTGGAGAAGCATCTGACGCAGAAGCTGACAGCACTTCATCTTCTTCCAGCTCTGCGGAGTAATCTGCACGGAGAGTATTTATGTACAATGATTTGTTTTCGATCGGACCTGTCACGTTTCATACGTATGGTCTGATGACGGCAATCGGTATCATAGCGGCATATTTTACGCTGGAATACCGTGCAAAAAAGAAGGGCCTGGATTTTGAGAAAGCATTCGGCCTGCTGATCTGGTGCCTGATCTTCGGGTATCTCGGGTCGAAATGCCTTTACTGCCTGACGATTCTCCCGCAACTGGCGGCAGATCCGTCGCTGTTTCTGCGGTCGCTTACAAACGGCTGGGTTGTCTATGGCGGTATTCTGGGCGGAATGCTCGGCGGCTGGCTGTTCTGCCGCCGCAACAGGCTGCCGGCGTGGAAGTTTTTCGACACGGCGCTGGCAAGTATGGCGCTGGCACAGGGCTTCGGCCGGATCGGCTGTTTCTTTGCCGGATGCTGTTACGGCGCGGAGACACACAGCAGATTCTGTATTACATTTCACCATTCGGACTACGCGCCGAATGGTGTGCCGCTGATTCCGACGCAGCTGCTGTCCAGCGCATTTGACTTTCTGCTGTTTTTCTTCCTGGTCTGGTATGATAACAGACGAAAGAAAAATGATGGCGAACCGACCGGCCTGTATCTGATTCTCTACAGCCTGGGACGGTTTATCATCGAATTCTGGCGCGGAGACCTTGCACGCGGAGAGGTCGGGAAGCTTTCCACCTCACAGTTTATCGCGATATTCACATTTGCTGTCGGCCTGATTATATTCATGCGCCGGCACAGCATGGAGCCGGAGACACACGATTCAAGTTCAGAAGAAGTACCGGAAAACCTCGAATAAAGAAGGGAACGATACCATGGACAGACAGGAAATCGAACAGGGCTTCGATGAAGCCATCAGAAGAAGGGACGCACTGAATCCGCACAGAATTACAGAACTTGTAGACCAGGTCATGGAAAGCTATGAGACGCATTCCCTCGGCACACGCCTGGAGCAGGAGCAGCTGCTGAACCGCAGTGTGCTGATCCAGATTCTGGAGAAAATGCGTCAGATCCTCTTCCCGGGGTATTTCGAAGACAATCGTATGCGCAAGGAATTCCTGCGTTATTTTGTCGGCGAGCGGCTGGAGTTTATCACGTATCATCTGACCAGACAGATCGCGGTTGCACTCGGTAATTCTGATCTGTGTGAAGGGTGCGAGCGGTCGGTGATCATCAAACGTGCGGAAGAGATCGTCAGCACATTTCTCTCCAAAATCCCGACACTGCGTGAATATCTCGAGACAGATATTCAGGCTGCGTTCGACGGGGATCCGGCAGCATTTAACTTCGAAGAAATCGTACTCTGCTATCCGGGACTCATGGCAATTTCCACTTACCGGATTGCACACGAGCTGCAGATTCTCGGCGTTCCGCTGATCCCGCGGATCATGAGTGAACACGCCCACAGCCGCACGGGGATTGATATTCACCCGGGCGCGACGATCGGAAAATATTTCTTCATCGACCATGGAACAGGAATCGTCATCGGCGAGACCACGGAAATCGGTGAGCACGTCAAAATCTACCAGGGCGTTACCCTCGGCGGTCTGTCCACACGGAAAGGACAGGGCCTTAAGGGTACCAAGCGGCATCCGACGATCCGTGACAACGTCACGATTTACGCAGGTGCAACCGTACTGGGCGGCGAGACTGTCATCGGGAAAAATGTAACCGTCGCCGGCAACACATTTATAGTCCGGTCCATCCCGGATGACATGCGCGTCAGCGCACGCGCACCGGAACTCGAGTACAGCCATGGGCGGCGCTCGGATGAATTTATGGACTATATTATTTGAGATTGCGGGAACAGAGTTCCCGGCCACATTGCGGAAATATGAAACTGCGGGGAACAGGGGTTCCGTTCCCGCTGAAGAAAACAGAACTTGACACAAAAGGCCAGCCATGCTATAGTTACCTAGTGACAGCGGGCGGGTCTTTTTTTTTGCCCCAAAAACCGGAAAATGCCGTGTTTTTTGACAGAAAAATGTGCTGTCAGAACCAGAAATTTCGGAAAAAACGAACGGAGGTAGACGTCGTGCGCACAAGAATTACACTGGCTTGTACAGAATGCAAGCAGAGAAACTACAATACAATGAAAGAAAAGAAGAACATGCCTGATCGTTTCGAGATCAAGAAGTACTGCAGATTCTGCAAGAAGCATACACTGCACAGAGAGACAAAGTAAGACAGTTGTGATTGCCTGCGGGCAGTTTACAGCTTTTACGCAGAGCGTCTTCCGCTTCACGTGCGGTATAAAGCACCGGCGGCAGACATCAGCAGGAGGAAAGCATGGCAGAACAGAAAAAACAGGCGAAGAAGAGCTTCTGGGCTGGTCTGAAATCCGAATTCGGAAAGATCATGTGGACAGATCAGAAGACACTCGGACGCCAGACGGTTGCAGTCGTGGTCATTTCAGTGATTATCTGCCTTCTGATTACGCTGATTGACAGTGCATCTCTGTCACTGATCGAATTACTCATCAAGTAATATGCGCTGCAAAAAAGCAGTGCGCCCTGATGAATCTGTGTAAGGAATATGGTGGTTACATGGCTGAAGAAGCAAAATGGTACGTCGTCCACACTTATTCCGGCTATGAGAATAAGGTAAAGGCGAATATTGAGAAGACGATCGAAAACCGGCAGCTGCAGGATCAGATCCTGGAGGTCCGCGTGCCGATGGAAGATGTTGTCGAAGTCAGAAACGGCGTGCGGAAGCAGGTACAGAAGAAACTGTTTCCGGGATACGTTCTTCTGAATATGATAATGAATGACGATACCTGGTATGTCGTCCGCAATACGCGCGGCGTCACAGGGTTTGTCGGACCGGGATCCAAGCCGGTTCCGCTCACTGCCGAGGAAATGCGTCCGTTTGGTGTCACCAGTGATGAGAAGGTCGAGATCGATCTTGTTCCGGGCGATACCGTTACGGTTATCGGCGGTGCATGGAAAGATGTGATGGGTGTGATCTCAGATGTCAATGAGAGCAAGCAGACCGTCACGATTAATGTCGAACTTTTCGGCAGAGAAACTCCTGTGGAGATTCATTTTGCCGAGGTTAGAAAGGTTAACTGAGGTTCATCCGATACCAGAATGAAACCGAGGAAGACCGTGGGAGGGATTTCCCCGCAATTACCACATGCAGGTTTTTAAGCCTGCCACATAAGGAGGTGCCACAATGGCAAAAAAAGTAGAAGGTTATATCAAGTTACAGATTCCTGCCGGCAAGGCAACACCGGCTCCGCCTGTCGGACCGGCGCTCGGTCAGCACGGTGTCAACATCGTTGCTTTCACGAAGGAATTCAACGCAAGAACCGCTGACAAGGGCGATACGATTATCCCTGTTGTCATCACTGTTTACGCTGACAGAAGCTTCAGCTTCATCACAAAGACACCGCCGGCAGCTGTTATGATCAAGCAGGCATGCAAGATCCAGAAGGCATCCGGTGAACCGAACAAGACCAAAGTCGCTACGATCACAAAGGATCAGATCCGTGAGATCGCTGAGACCAAGATGCCTGATCTGAATGCAGCTTCCATCGAGACAGCTATGAGCATGATCGCCGGCACAGCGCGCAGCATGGGCGTTGTCGTAGAGGACTGATATTCTTAAACAGTGGATTCAAAACAACAGTAATACCAGGTGGGAGGGATTTTCCCGCGATCACCACAAGGAGGATAATATAAATGAAACGTGGTAAAAAATATGTCGAAGCTGCGAAGGCAGTAGAGAAGTTTAAACTGTACGATCCGGCAGAGGCTATTTCTGTCGCAAAGAAAGTATCTGTCGCAAAGTTTGACGAGACAATCGAAGCACACATCCGCACAGGCTGTGACGGACGTCACGCAGACCAGCAGGTCCGTGGTGCTGTCGTTCTTCCGCACGGAACAGGTAAGACTGTCCGCGTACTCGTATTTGCAAAAGACGCAAAGGCTGATGAGGCACTTGCAGCAGGTGCAGATTATGTCGGCGCTGACGAACTCATCCCGCGCATCCAGAAGGATGGCTGGCTTGATTTCGACGTTGTCGTTGCGACACCGGACATGATGAGCGTTGTCGGACGTCTGGGCCGTGTCCTCGGACCGAAAGGCCTGATGCCGAACCCGAAATCCGGTACCGTTACAATGGATGTCACCAAGGCAATCCAGGATATCAAAGCCGGTAAGGTTGAGTATCGTCTGGACAAGAGCAACATTATCCATGTTCCGATCGGCAAGGCTTCCTTCACTGACGAGCAGCTGAACGAGAACTTCCGCACACTGATGGATGCAATCGTTAAGGCAAGACCGTCATCTGTCAAGGGTCAGTACCTGCGCAGCGTCACCGTTGCTCCGACAATGGGACCGGGCCTCAAGGTTAACCCGATGGCACTTGGTTAATTAAGAAGCATCTTGACAGACCAGTCTGTCAATGCTAATATACATGAGTATCGCGCCGAAGACAGCAGGTGTCCCGATGGGACGTAAGCACACAAACGCCTGCCGAGGATGAGATTCTTTATTCACAAGAAGAATTCTGCCCGTCCGGACGTGCGTTCGGACGGGTTTTTCATATTCCGCGCGTGTACACAACCGGCAGAGGATCGTCAGACGGTCTGAAGCAAAAAATAAAATAGGAGGTACACTGATCCATGGCAAAAGTTGAGCTGAAACGTCCGGTGATCGAAGAGATCGCCAACGTAATCGCAGATGCGGATTCCGTCGTTCTGGTAAACTACAGCGGTCTGACTGTTGCACAGGATACCGAGCTTCGTAAGACACTTCGTGAAGCAGGTGTTCAGTACAAAGTTTACAAGAACACAATGATGAACTTCGCATTCCAGGGCACTCCGTGTGAAGAGCTGTGCAAGGACCTTGAAGGCACCAACGCACTTGCTGTTTGCAAGGATGATGCAACATTACCGGCAAGAATGCTTGCAGACTTCGCAAAGAAGAATCCGAAGCTTGAGCTGGTATCCGCAGTCGTAGAAGGCAACTACTATGACACAGAGGCAACCAAGGCACTCGCTGCAATCCCGTCCAGAGAAGTTCTTCTCGGCAGACTGTTTGGCAGCATGCAGTCACCGATTGCAAATCTGGCTCGCGTCCTGAACCAGATCGCAGAGCAGGGTGGCGCACCGGCAGAAGCTGCTGCAGAGGCAGCGCCGGCAGAGGAAGCTGCACCGGCAGAGGCAGCAGAAGCACCGGCTGAGGAATAATTCTCAGTCAGCAGACAAATGGCATATGCAGCAGGCATGGCCGCCGCGGAATGAAATCCGCATCATTTTAAATAAAAAATAATTACGGAGGATAATAAAATGGCAAAACTGACAACAGAAGAATTTATTGCTGCGATCAAAGAGTTATCCGTTCTTGAGCTGAACGATCTGGTCAAGGCTTGTGAGGAAGAGTTTGGCGTATCCGCAGCAGCAGGTGTTGTTGTTGCAGCAGCAGCTGAAGGCCCGGCTGAGGAAGAGAAGGATGAGTTTGACGTAGAGCTGACAGAGATCGGCGCTCAGAAAGTTAAAGTCATCAAGGTTGTCCGTGAGATCACAGGTCTCGGCCTGAAGGATGCTAAGGACCTGGTAGACGGTGCTCCGTCCATGCTGAAGGAAGGCGTTTCCAAGGCAGAAGCTGAGGATATCAAGGCTAAGGTCGAAGAGCAGGGCGCTAAGGTTACTCTTAAGTAATCATCCCGGCAATATTTATTCCTATAAGAATCAACCCGCATTGTCATTGCGACAGTGCGGGTTTTTCTTTATAATGGATAGCAGCTATTGATGTTTTCGAGAGGATGATTCTGTATGCGTTTTAAGAAAAAAATCCGGACCAGTATCATATTGGAAGTTGCCGTCCTGTTCGCGGCAGGCGTCCTGACAACCGGAATCTTTTCCTGGTTCACGCAGTATGAAGTGTCGGATGTCGCGGTTCAGAATCAGACCATTACGCAGGCAAATCAGATTGCAAATGAGGTCAGGCGCGCGGTGCGCGAGTATCCGGCGCATAACTGGCTGCTGAAATACTGGTATCAGCACGCAGATGAACTGGAGATTGAATACGACGTCAGTTTTACCGGCGGCACACAGACAGAGAAAAAATGCAGACAATTCAGTGAACGGCATCCGGATCTGCAGCTGCGTTATCTTCAGACACCGGAGATTGAGAAGCTGCCGGCAGAAGACCAGAAGCTGTATGCAGAGATCACATATTCCTGGCTGACCACACGGATCAACCAGATCAAGCGGACTTACGGAGTTGATTTTCTGTTTGCAGTTGTGACGCAGACGCCATACACGGAGCAGTTCTTCCTGTTCAGCGCTTCAGACGTGGGCGCTGTCAGAGGTACGGAATACCTGCAGGTTTATCCGTTGGGGCACAGCATTACAGTGGATGCAAGTCTCCAGAATGCCATGAAGAATGCGCTGCAGTACTCAGAGAATCTTGCAGACGCCGGTGAATATCTGGATTATTATGCATATCTTGAGCGGATTGACAGACATGCAGTCCTGATCGGTCTGACATTCAGCAAGAAGGATCTCGATTCGAGTATTGCTGAGCAGGTGGAGAGCGGAATTAAATATTCTTTATTGAATCAGATCAGTCTTTCCGTGCTCGTCCTCCTGCTGCTGATTCTTTTCCTGCTGCGTCCGCTGAAAAAAGTACAGCAGAATATCCGCCTGTATCAGAAAACCAAGGACAGCGAACAGGTTATAAAGAACCTGCGCGAGATCAGAAGCAGCAATGAGATCGGGCAGCTGACAGACGATGTATCTGACATGGTAAAGGAAATAGACGATCATGTTGCGTACATCGAAACAATTACGGCAGAGAAGGAGCGGATCGAAGCAGAATTATCGCTGGCAAACCGCATTCAGGCGAACATGCTGCCCAATGTGTTCCCGCCCTTCCCGGACAGGAAAGAATTTGATATCTATGCATCGATGGACCCGGCAAGAGAAGTCGGCGGTGATTTCTTTGATTATTTCCTGATTGACAGGGATCATCTCTGCATGGTCATGGCAGATGTCTCTGGAAAGGGTGTTCCGGCGGCACTGTTTATGATGGCGTCCAAGATTGTTCTGGCAAATAACGCCATGATGAAGAAATCACCTGCACAGATTCTGGCGGATGCCAACAATGCAATCTGTGCCAATAACCGGGAGGAAATGTTCGTAACAGTCTGGCTGGGAATCCTGGAAATCTCAACCGGAAAAGTGATTGCAGCAAATGCCGGCCATGAATATCCGGTTCTGATGCATCCTGGCAAAAAATTCGAACTGATCAAGGATACACATGGATTTGTGCTCGGCGGAATGGAAGATCTGGTTTTTAAAGATTATGTATTCCGGATGCGGCCGGGTGCGAAGCTGTTTCTGTACACGGACGGCGTACCCGAAGCGACAGATGCTGAAAAGGAGATGTTCGGTATAGGGCGCATGCTCGAAGCGCTGAATGAACAGAGAACCGGAACACCAGAGGAGGTACTTGCATCCGTGAGACAGGCAGTGGATGCGTTTGTCAGAGATGAAGAACAGTTCGATGATCTGACGATGATGTGCGTATCCTATCAGGGACCGGAGAAATAAGATCATTACAGGAGACAGAGTTGTGGAGTTGTCAGATCTGACTGCTTATGCAAAAGAAAAATATCATATCGAGGAGCAGCATAAGTGGAAGGATTTTCCGGGATTCTCTGTACTGTGCCATCCCGACACGGGCAAGTGGGTCGCGCTTCTGATGCGGCAGTGGGACACGGACACCGGTACAGAGATCCAGCGCTGTGATCTGAAGTGCGGCGCGCAGAGCCTGTCGGAATACAGGAGACCTTATTTATCGGCGCCTGTGCGGATGAAAGGAAAGAAATGGATCGGCATCGCATTTGGAGATGCAACGGAGCCGGATGTCATATGCAGACTCTTTGACCGGGCGGTTGCTTCCGGGGATCAGCGCGGTTATACTGTCGTGCTGCGCGATCTGATGCCGCAGTCACCGGCGCAGCCAGCCATGTCCGGGACACCACAATCGTCTGCTTCTGCGACACCACAATCAGCTGCTTCTGCGACGCCACAGCCAGTTGCTTCTGCGATACCGCAGCAAATCACCTGGCAGGATGTCTCGCTGCCATTTGCCGGTAAGGAAGGAAATCACCGCGCATTTGGCAATAAAGAAGGAAATCACCGCGTATTTGGCGGAGAGGAAGGACGTTACCGCAGCGATACAGAGCGCAGCCGCACAGAGGAGAAAATCCCGGAGCGGATCCGGCAGATGCGCCGGCTGTATGACTACGGAAGAACGTCGTCAGAAGCAAGAGCAAAGAATTTTTACCGTCAGGCAAAATATATGGAAGATTATGAAGACGATGCGCCCTGGAAAGGCAGCATCGTATGTTATTTTCCGACCTATCATGATCTGACGACAAGGCAGCTGCGCGGGTACTTTGCCTGGCGTACAGATGTCAGGAAGGGGATTTTCCGCCCGATCGCGGCATCAGCTGCCTATATCTATGTTTATGAACTGCTCAACGGGATCGGGACGGCTTCTCCCGAAGACAGCCTGCAGAAGCTGAATACCTTCGTTGAAAAATACATTGATTCCGGGAACGGCGACAGCCGGATGCGGAGCAATGTGATGCGCTGGGTGATGGAGCTTGCAGTTATTTCCGGACTGCCGCCTGCGGAGGCACGGAACTATATGGATCCGGAGCTGCTGGAGCGTGACAGGGCATTGTCAGTGCTGCAGACGCCGGCAGATTCTGAAGATGAAGAAATTATCTCGGCACTGTGTTATTTTGGCGGGAAAAGACAGGCACAGTCACCGGTCCTGACATCTGCCGGCGAGAAGGGCAGACACTTATTTGCGGAAGCCTGGCGGACTGCCGCAGAGCATTTCCGGCAGGATGACAAGGATCTGTTCGCTGCATGCTTCGGGAAACCGATGACACGCAGATGGTACCCGCTTTCCAATGCAGTGTATTACTGGAAGGAACGTCCGGCAGACACCGAATACGAACTGGACGCCTGCCGCTTATATTTCTGTAAAGATGGTTCCTGGCAGGTAAGCGCATACGAGAAGCTGACAGCGGACCGTGACCGGATCCGTGGATTTCTGCATACGGCAGATCTGCTGCTGCGGCGGTATCTGAAAACCGGCCGCTATCTGCGCGAGAAGGCGGAGGACAGCTGGGCCGTTCCATTTGTGCAGAAGGTTATCCGGGTAGATGAACAGGCAGTAATCGAGGCGGCAAGACCAAAAATCACGATTGATTTTTCCGGGCTGGAGCAGATCCGGCAGGATGCACTTGTGACGCAGAACAGTCTGTTGACAGAGGAAGACCGTGAGCTGCAGAACAACCCGATGACGGAGGACGGGCAGGAGCTGCAGAACAGCCCGTTGACGGAGGACGGGCAGGAACTGCAGAACAACCCGATGACGGAGGACGGGCAGGAGCTGCAGAACATCCTGCTGACGGAGGAAGAACAAGAACAGCCGGAGCCACAGATAATACCTGAATCACAAGAGCTGCCGGAGCCACAGGAGCTGCCGGAACTTCCGCTGGATTCCGTCCAGATCCGCATTCTGCAGACATTGCTGCAGAATGGCTCGCCGGATGCGTTCATCCGGGAACTTCATCTGATGCCGTCCCTTGTCGCAGATGCCGTCAATGAAGCATTGTTTGATGAAATCGGCGATTCGGTTCTCGTCTGTGACGAGGATCAGCTCTCGCTTGTAGAAGACTATATAGAAGAGATCGAAGAACTTCTCGGAGGAATACAGACTACATGACAACGAAGCAAAAAGTACCAAAACGTATTTCCAGGACTGTGCTGAATTCCCTGAAGGGCGGCGTTGTCCCGCGGATTGGACTGCCCTATATCACTGTGGGCCGGAAAAATGAAATTGAAGCACTTCTGCACGATGTTGACATCATTTCAGAAGGCGGCGCGTCCTTCCGCTTTATTGTGGGGCGGTACGGCGCCGGGAAAAGCTTTCTTCTGCAGACGATCCGCAATTATGTGATGGACCGGGGCTTTGTGGTTGCCGACACAGATCTCTCGCCGGAGCGGCGTCTGCAGGGCACCCGCGGGCAGGGACTGGCGACCTACCGGGAACTGATCGGCAACCTGTCGACGAAAACAAAGCCGGAGGGCGGCGCACTGACACTGGTACTGGACCGGTGGATCAGTGCCGTGCAGAGTGAGGCCGCACAGGAGACCGGACTGTCCCCGGACGATCCGGCTCTGACAGCGGCGACGGACCAGAAGATTTATGCAGTGACATCTTCTGTCAGTGAACTGGTCCATGGCTTTGAATTCGCAAAGCTGCTGTCAGCCTATTATCACGCCTATGTGGAAGGCGACGATGATACAAAAGCAAAGGTCGTCCGCTGGTTCCGCGGCGAATATGCTTTAAAAAGGGAGGCGAAGGAAGAGCTTGGCGTCAACATCATCATCACAGATGACGACTGGTACGATTACCTGAAGCTGTTTGCGGCATTTTTCCGCCAGGCGGGATATGCCGGGATGATGATCATGGTCGATGAGCTGGTGAATCTCTATAAAATTCCCAACTCCATCACCCGGCAGTACAATTACGAGAAAATGCTGACGATGTACAATGACACGCTGCAGGGCAAGGCAAAATACCTCGGAATCATTATGAGTGCGACGCCGCAGGCCCTGGAGGACAAGCGGCGCGGAATCTACAGCTATGAGGCGCTGCGCTCACGGCTTGCAGAAGGAAGGTTTTCCCGGCCGGGTGCCCGGGATCTGCTGGCACCGGTGATCCGCCTGGACCCGCTGACGGCCGAGGAGATGCTGGTGCTGTGCGAGAAACTCGCAGACATGCATGCCGGCTTGTATGGATATGACAGAAGCGTGACGACAGAGGATCTCGCAGGATTTATCAAAGTAGAATACGGCCGGATCGGGGCGGACCAGAATATCACGCCGCGTGAAGTGATCCGCGACTTTATTGAGCTGCTGGATCTGCTGTACCAGAATCCGGGAATGCATCTTGCAGAACTGCTGGAATCAGAGTCCTTTTCTTATACAGAATCGGAAGCAGTCTCCAACGCCGCTGCTAAAGGATTTGTGGAGTTTACGATATGAATGTGTATGAAAGATACGCACCGTGGATTCAGGAGTATATTTACCAGTCCGGCTGGCAGACGCTGCGCGCCGTGCAGAATGCTGCGGGAAATGCGATCTTCGGGACAGATGAAAATGTTCTGCTGACGGCCTCGACAGCATCCGGCAAGACAGAGGCGGCCTTTTTCCCGATCCTGACCCTGTTGGATGAAAATCCATCGGCGACGGTCGGCGTGCTGTACATCGCGCCGCTCAAGGCACTGATCAATGACCAGTTCGGGCGCCTCAATGAACTGTGCGAAGAGGCGGGAATTGCGGTAAACCGCTGGCATGGAGACGTGGCGCAGTCCAGAAAGCGGAAACTGCTGCGAAAGCCCTCCGGCATCCTGCAGATCACACCTGAATCACTGGAATCTCTGCTGATCAATAAACACATGGAGATCCCGTCACTCTTCGGCGATCTGCGTTTTATTGTCATTGACGAAATCCATTCCCTTCTGCGGGCGGACCGCGGACTGCAGACCTTCTGTCTGATCGAGCGGCTGTGCCGGCTTGCCGGCTGCAATCCGCGCAGAATCGGCCTTTCCGCGACCATCGGCAATCCGGAGGCAGCAGGGGAATTTCTCGCGGCAGGCAGCGGCAGAGGGACGGTCATTCCGCAGTTTGACGGCGGCAAAGAAGTCTGGCGCCTCAGTATGGAGCATTTTTACAACACCGATCCGCAGGCAGATGCCGGCAGAGAGATTGCGGTCGAGACGCCGCTTCTGGAGGAGGCGACAGACCGGGCGCCGGATGCAGCAGATCCCGGGATCGGCTATATTTTCGAACATACCAGGGGCAGAAAATGTCTCGTATTTACGAATTCCCGCGAGGAGTGTGAGGCCGTCTGCCAGTATCTCCGGCAGTACTGTGAGGCAAATCATGAGCCAGACCGGTTCCTGATCCACCACGGCAATCTCTCCGCTTCCTACCGGGAAAGTGCGGAGGACGAGATGAAGGATGATGACTCCTTCATGTCTGTGTGTGCCACAGCGACACTGGAGCTCGGGATCGACATCGGCAGACTGGAACGTGCATTTCAGATTGACGCGCCGTTTACGGTTTCCGGCTTTCTGCAGCGTATGGGGCGGACCGGCAGAAGAGGCGATCCCTCCGAGATGTGGTTTGTCATGCGGGAAGAGCACCAGGAAGCAAGAGCGATGCTGCCGGATTTCATTCCGTGGTATCTGATCCAGGGGATCGCACTGGTGCAGCTTTATATCGAGGAGCGGTTCGTTGAGCCGCCGCGGACAGAGCGGCTGCCCTACAGCCTGCTGTACCATCAGACCATGAGTACCCTCGCATCCTGCGGGGAGATGACACCCGCGGAGCTGGCGTCCCGCGTGCTGACGCTGAACTGCTTTCACCGCATCACACAGGATGATTACCGCATGCTGCTGCGGCATCTGCTGGAGATCGATCACATCAACCGCACAGAGAACGGCGGTCTGATCGTCGGAATTGCAGGCGAACGGATTGTCAATCAGTATAAATTTTATGCGGTATTTCAGGAAAATATAGAATACACCGTGCACGCCGGCTCCGAGCAGCTCGGCACGATCGTCAAGCCGCCGCCAGTCGGTGACAAGATCGCCATCGCAGGCCGCGTCTGGGTCGTGGAAGAAGTCGACCACAAGCGGCGGGATGTCTACTGCAATCTTGTGAAGGGCAACATTCCGGCATATTTCGGTGACGTGGCGGGCGACATCCACACGCGGATTCTCGAGCGGATGCACGCGGTTCTGGCAGAAGAGAAGAACTATCCGTATCTGATGCCGCACGCAGTTTGCCGCCTGGCAGAAGCCAGAGATACCTTCCGGAAGGCGTCGATGCAGAACCGCCCGCTGATTCATCTTGGCGGGAAAATGTGGGCACTCTTTCCGTGGCTTGGCAGCTATGCATTTCTCGCAATGGAGCGTTTCCTGAAGATTCGCTGCGGCAAACGGCTGGGTCTGAAAGGACTGAATGCCTCCCGGCCGTACTACATGCAGTTTACCATGCAGGCAGACGAACAGACATTTTATGAAATCGTGCGCGAAGAGGCAGCGGTCGAATTTGATCCGCTGGAACTGGTGTACCCAAAAGAGGTGCCGGTGTTCGAAAAATACGATGAATTTGTACCGGATGAACTGGTCCGTAAGGGCTTTGCGTATGGCGTGCTGGATCTTGAGGGAATGAAACAGCGGATTCGTTCCTGGGGACGTGAATAAACAAAAAAGGCCTGTTAAGTTTGATACATCTTTCAGCAGATGTCCTCAGCCTCAGATGATGCGCCCCGCATTGGAGAGGAGATTTGAAATTGAGATATTGTTTAAAAACCGTATTACTGACATTGGTGCTGAGCTGTGCAGTATTGAATGGCTGCGGACAGTCTTCTTCTGATGCAGCGCTGAATACAGAGCCATCAGCCGTTTCAGCTGTCAGTGAACGTGAAACAGAAACCGCTTCATCTGCCAGTGAGCGTGAAACAGACGCCGCTTCATCTGCCAGTGAGCCGGAAACAGAAGCAGAAACCCTCTACGCATCCAGTCAGCCGGTGGCAGATTCGCCTGAATGGGTGACAAAGCTGGACGCAGCAAAGGATGCAGAACAGCTGATTGTCGTGGCGGGGGTTGACAAAACAACGGCCTATGTCACAATGCATGAAAAAGACGCAGAAGGAACATGGAAACAGCTGATTGCAACACCGGGATTCATCGGTCTGGACGGACTGGGTGACGCCAATATAAATGACTGCTACACCCCGGTTGGAACATTTACGATAGATAAAGCGTTCGGAATCGCAGATGATCCGGGCTGTCAGATGGAATACACGAAAGTAGATGATACGTATTATTGGTCCGGAGATCCGCGTGAGGGCATGCATTTCAATGAACTGGTTTCGATCAAAGATGTACCGGATCTGGACACAGAAAACAGTGAGCACATCACTGATTTCGACTATGCCTATCAGTATGTTCTGAATATGGGCTATAATTCAGAATGTGAATATGAAAAGGGATTTGCATTTTTCCTGCATTGCTTCCGTATGAACCGGACCTATACCGGCGGCTGTGTGGGCGTACCGGAAAATATCATGAAATACATCATGCAGCATGTAAAGCCCGGCTGTAAGATCACGATCGATTCACTGGTAAACTTCGGCGGTGATCTGGACGCATGAATTATTTATGATTTGATGCAATAGCGGAAAGAGATTGAGAAAAGAGCCTGAAAAATTTTTACCCGGCCTACCAGCCGGGTTTATTCGTTTATCTCGTTTTTTCCTGAGATACTACGAAACTATTCGGAACCATCCGTAAACAGTGATCACAACATTTCGATCAATCGAAATGTTATCGAAATGTACTAAAATGATTGATTAAATATTTTTTGACGCTTCTGCTCTTTGTTACATTACAATGAAGTAGAAAAGGGATGCAGCACATCCCGCATCCAACATTGCAACAACATTACAACCGATCGAAATGTTATCGAAATGTTGTTGTAATGTTTCAAAAAGTCTGATATAAATAAACCATCACAGACGGAGGCTTAAACATGCATATTCGAGAATTGTTTCCAGATGTAATAACCGAAGATCTGGACTATGAATTTAAGGCTGTTTTGAAAAATAACCGGCGCATTCTCGTGACTTCAGTCGTGAGTTAGCCAGCCTTACAACAGAAAAGAACATATGTTCGATTATTGCTTTCTTTTTTTAAAAACGTATGGTATAATATAAATATGGACAAAAATCTTTATACTATTCGTAAAAGTGATCTTACATATGGTCGT
>JAFRGW010000157.1 GCA_017433615.1 Eubacterium sp. | reverse complement strand
GTCGCCGCAAAGGTATATACTTCCGGATCAGACGTAAAAATGCCAATCAAAGGCACCCTCGCAAACAGAACCATGTAGTCAAATGCGAGCGTTGCAAGGATTGAAGAAATCAGCGCGATCCGGAATACAGATTTGCAGCGGTCATATTTTCCGGCCGCATAATTCTGACTGGTAAATGTGACTGCAGCCTGATTGAAGGCCTGCACAAAATAATATGCAACAATCTCATGGTTCAGCGCTGCAGCCGACCCCGCCGACGCCATGGAGCCAAAGCTGTTGATTCCCGATTGAATCACCGTATTGGAGAGGGAAAATACCACGCCCTGCAGACCTGCCGGCAGCCCGATCCGCAGGATTCTCGACAAATGCTTCCGGTGAATCCGCAGCTTTCTGATTTCCACCCGGAACGCATCCTCTTCGCGGCTCAGCACCCCGAAGATGATCCCCGCACTGATCGCATTGGATGTCACAGTTGCCGCGGCAACGCCGATGACATGCAGATGAAATACAATGACCAGCAGCAGATTGAGAAATACATTGACCGTACCGCCTGCCATCAGGGCATACAGCGGTCTGCTGCTGTCTCCTTTGCTGCGCAGGATTGCCGACCCGAAATTGTAAAACATGATGAACGGCATTCCCAGAAAATAAATCCGCAGATACAAGGAAGCCAGATCGATCACATCCTCCGGCGTATTTACCATTCGCAGCAGCGGCGCTGCGACCAGCTGTCCCGCCGCAAGCAAAATCAAACCACTGCCAAGTGCAACGACAACCGCCGTATGAACCGCGTCAGAGATCTCATCCGTCCGCTGCTGGCCGATCAGACTTGCAATGACGACATTTGCGCCAACCGACATACCGACAAACAGCGCGATGATCAGATTAATAATCGAATTATTGCTGCCGACAGCAGCCATAGCCTGGCTGCTGGCAAATCTGCCGACAACGGCTGTATCAACTGCATTGAACAGCTGCTGCAAAATACTCGTCGCCGCAAGCGGCAGCGCAAATATGATGATTTTTGAGAGCAGCGGACCGTTAAGCATGTCAACAGACTGCCCGCCGGTCCTGTTTCTGTTATGTTTCATAATATACTTCTGTAAGTTCAACTTCATTTCAATGCTTCAAGCACCCGCAGTACATATTGATACATGCGTTCCACCGAAGGAATTGACATCCTCTCTTCTGTCGTATGAATATCCAGCATATCCGGTCCGATGGATACAGCATCCAGATCCGGAATTTTATCTGCAAGCAGACCGCATTCCACACCGGCGTGCAGCACATTTACCACAGGCTCCCTGCCAAACATCTCTTTATATACGGGAATCATTATGTCACGAAGTTCCGAATCTTTTCTGAATTCCCACGCAGGATACTCTCCGCTTCGTCCGGTTACGGCACCATACGATTCTGCAATTGCAATCACTTTTTGCGCGAGTTTTTCATAAGATTCTGCAACAGAACTGCGCAGCGAATAATGCAGCTGTACCATATTGTTTCCGGTTTCCCCGGATTTCTTTGCGATCCCGAGATTCAGTGAAGTTTCAACCAGACCGGGAACATCCGAACTCATAGCCTGTACACCATTTGGAATGGAAAGGACCATTGAAAGCAGTTTTTCTGCGGTTTCAGCCGTGAAAACCTTTTCTTCCGCATGCACATTCTCTGTGATTATTTTAAGTTCCGGATCTGCTTCCCCATATGTTTCACGGAATGCTTCTTCGAT
>JAFRGW010000156.1 GCA_017433615.1 Eubacterium sp. | reverse complement strand
TCCTGCGATGTCAGCGTGCCGGCATCCGCGATCTTGAGGAGCTGCCCGTTGTAGATAACGCCGATCGTATCCGCAAGGTTCATGACTTCCTCAAGTTCCAGGGAGATCAGCACGATCGCGGCGCCTCTGTCACCGGGAACCATCAGGGCGAGGAAGAAATGGAACCGCAGCGGATGATACAGTGCAGAATTACCGGAGTTGAAGTTGTAATCCCTGGCAAACGCGAGATACCCCCGCAGGAGAACCAGCAGTACTGCCTGAATGCATACCCCTTTGCGCAGCGGATACTCTTCCGGGCTTTCTGCCACCAGTACTGTCGCAAGCGCCGCAAGGATGACAATACCATACCACCAGCGCTGGTAATCTGTTGTAAACAGCAGGAACATCGCATTGGTTTCCGGGAACAGGCCAAGCAGGATGAAAACCGCCAGGGCCCAGAACAGCCAGTCCCGCTTTTTCAGCATATATGCGAACACAAAACAGAAACCAATGAACGGCAGATGGGCAGACGTGGATGTCCAGCTGTACTTCAGCAGTGCGGTTTCATCCCACATGATATCGCCCGGCATCAGCAGTCCCTTGATCATATACATGAAATGATTCAGGCTGTAGAAATGTTTCTGGCCCAGCAGGAACTGTGAACTGCGCGGATTCTGCAGAACATAATAGTAATTCGGTATCAGTATCAGTCCGGCCATCCCGGCACCAAGCAATGCATAAAAGAGGATTCGCGGAAGATCGTGCAGCATTCGTTTCGGCTGCTTTACCGCAGAAAACCGAACCAGATAGTATATGACCAGAAAAATCGTACTCTGGACAAAGAAGAAATAGTTCACCACCGCGTTGAGGCATACAGCTGCCGCAAAAAACAGGCCATGCCTTGTCTTCGCGGCAGGGTCGTGTTCATCCATGACCATTTCCAGGCCGACCAGCATCAGCGGAAAAAAAGCCACAACATCATGAAAATGATTGAACGAAAGATTTGTACTCTGGAAGCCGGAGAATGCATACAGAAGGGCCCCGGGCACTGCGTTCCACGCTGTTCTGGTAAACCTTTTCAGATACATCTGTGCAGTATAACAGGCGACAAGATACTTCAGTATCATAGCCGGACCGATCAGATATGGTGCCATCCACTGCGGAAACAGCGCAATCAGCCAGAAGAACGGACTCCCGAGTTCATAGAAACTGAACGCCTGAATGGTTGAAGAACCAAGATCCACATCCCAGGCCCAGGTATCAATCCCCTTCTTCACCATCCCGGAAAGATATGTTATAAACGGCACCTGCTGGGTCATGAAATCATCTGCGATAAAATACATTCCATGCCCGGCAATAACGGGATACAGAACAGGGATCAGGGACGTTACGAAGCACAGCAGGAAAAAAAACTCCCGCTCCTTTCCACATAAACCTGTAATCCGTGATTTTCTGTTCATACGCTTACCTAAGTTTTAATTATACTGCTGTGTGGATTTTGTGACTTATATGATTTCTTCTGCGTATCAAAGTTTTACGAACAGTTTATCCCAGTCAGCAATATCAAATATGTAAATTGTAAATTGATCGACCGTCATCTTGTCCCTGCACACTGTCTCCAGCAGCATATTCTCCGGGTCCTCCGCATCATATTCCCCTTCTCTGAGAACATAGAACCGGGCAAGATCTTCAGGTTTTTCCAGTTCTTCCAGATAAATACGGTCATATTCGATATAGAATTTCTCTTTGTCTTCATCAAAAATAATGGAAGTGTTTCTGTTTTCACCATGGGATACCAGTTCCAGAACTTTATAGTATCTTCCGATTACATAGCCATAGGGGAGACCTTCTTCATCCAGTGCACGGCATGCATTCTCAAGGCTGGCCTTTCTCTGTTCACCAACGCGGATATCCCCGGCCAGCTTGGCCGAGAAAAGCAGTGCCAGACAGATTACCAGAATCAGGATCATATTTTCCTTTTCTTTTTTCATCACATCCAGCAATCCCACCGCAGTGAAGAAGAACATCGAAATTGTCCCGATGAACAGATACCGTTCAGCAGACGTGGTAAAAAGCACACACTGGCTGACCGCAATCAGAACATTCATCATGTTGGCCATCAAAACCAGGTGCCTGTCCGCTTCACTGATATCCGGCAGGCTGTTGTCCTTAAAAATCCGCCGGCGCATCCGGAACGGCAGTATCAGGATGCATAATGCGAACATCAGCCGGCAAAGGCGGAGAATCCCGCTGGGACTGAATGCTGAAATATCTTCAACAGGATCATAATAGAACAGTCGCAGGTAATTTGCCGGCAGGTCAGACAGCAGATGTCCGATTAATCCGCTGGCATCCGCAAGGATAAAACGATCATCATACATGTGAAGCGAAATTGTCTGCGCGTCTACCATCTTATAAATCAGAAAACCCGCTGCCGTGGCCGCTACCGCCGGAAGATAACTGCGCATATTTTCCCGGTTGAACAATCTTCCGCAGCGGTAATCGGAATATATCCACGCCGCCAGCACCGGAACCGTTGACAGAGCCATTGCCGCAACACCGTTGGCAGCACTCCACAGGCAGAAAAGCACCAGCAGGACCAGATTGCGTTTCCGGTTTCTGCCCCGGCGCAGTTCCATGATACAGGAAAGTTCACCGAGCAGGCAGACCAGGCCGATCCCATAGCTCAACAGATGGTGCAGTAGGTTATCGCCGATATAGGTATAGAAGAACATGCAGAAAAGCGCGCAGAAAGCCAGCCGGTCCTCATGGTCTGAATATACCAGGCGGGCAAAGCGGATCAGAACGGCAAGGAAAACTGCCAGATACACAAGCATGCCCAGCTGATTGGCCAGAAGACCGGGTCCCAGCAGATACACCAGCGGCGCCATGATGATATTGGAACCGAAGGGAACAATATAGTAATAAACATATTCCGGACTCGTCAGTGCCCCGGCTCTCAGTGTTGCTTCCGCCCAGAATATTCCTTCAATATAATCGTATGTATCAAAAAATATAATTCCTGTCGGGAAATGAAAGACGATGGCAATACCGCTTACCAGCACCAGAAATGCCAGAAAACAGAGCAGCATTTTTTTCTTATTTATGATTTTTGAAATACATGCCAAGGCTATTCCTATTCGTATATAATATTTATAACACTTCAGGCATTGTATCACTTAACACAAAACTAAACTACTGCAATTTGTTTTATGATAGGATGCGATTATGAAAAAAAGATTGTATTACTTCCTGCCACTTTGTTTCCTATTCTCAGCATTGTTCCTGACATCCGGATGTGAAAAGAAAGAATATGAACCGGCGCCGGTTGTTTTTTCCGTTGAGCCGGGTGCCTATCCGGATGATATATCACTGGAAATCTCCGCTCCGGACGGTTATACAATCCGTT
>JAFRGW010000015.1 GCA_017433615.1 Eubacterium sp. | reverse complement strand
GCATTTCGCAACGCGCTTCTTCTGCTTCTCATAATTCCGGCTTCCTTTTACGCATCTTGATAACCTGCGCTGCTCCCGCACAAGGCGGGCTTCTCCTGCCTGATAGTACATCGGGTATTCCGCCCTGCTTCCGTCAGAAAACACTGCCATCCCGGACATCGCAAAATCGATCCCAAGGATTTCCGCCTCTGCTGCATCCGTCACGGCCGCTTGGTTCTCGCAGGCCTGATATTCATACAGCAGGGAGGCAAAGTACTTCCCTGTGGGCTCCTGACTGACTGTCACGGATTTCAGCTTCCAGTCTTCCGGTATTTCCCTGTGTTTCCGGATCCGCATCAGTCCCGCTTTCGGCAGTCTCAGATGCTTTCCTTCCAGACGGATATTTCCGTTGACGACGTTCGTTGTATAGCTTCTCCTGCAGCTGTGTTTTTTCCTGAACTTCGGAAATCCGGTCTCTTTCTTCGCAAAGAAGTTTCTGTATGCCCGCTCCAGATGCAGCTGCACATTTGCCAATGCCAGGGAATCGACCTCTTTCAGCCACGGATACTGTTTCTTATATGCCGCGGGCGTACACCGGAGTAATTTTCCGCTTTCCCGATATGCCCGGATCTTGTCCGCCAGCATCTGGTTATACAGGAATCTGCAGCAGCCGAACGTCTTTGCGAACAGTTCCCTCTGGGCGGCATTCGGATAGATCCTGAACTTATACGCCCTGTTTGCCATCACTTCTCCCCCTGACTTTCTATGTATGCGCGGATGGTCTCGATCGGCGCACCTCCGGTTGTCAGCAGGCAGAAGCTCTGACTCCAGAACGCCCCTTTCCACAGTTTCTCCCGGATTTCAGGATATTCTTTTTTCAAAAGGCGGCTGCTGGCACTTTTATATGCATTTATGAACTTACTGATCTCAGTTCTCGGCTGAGCGCGGAACATGACATGCACATGATCACAGTCATGATTCCACTCCTCAAGTTCAATTCCATAGTTGCCCGAGATATACGAAAAAATCTCTTTTGCACGCGTGGAAATATCATCATCAATGACTTTTCTTCTGTATTTCACCACCATGATCAGATGATAATACAGCAAATATACTGAATGCCCATTATGATCAAGATTATTCATAGAATCAGCCATCTCCTTTCTTCGACTGATCCTATTATAACACATTTATGTACACCGAACAAGTGTTCTTTTGTTCTTGAGATGTTTTTTTGCAATTCATCCCGCCACCTGCAGAGGATGGGGGAATTCTTGCTAAACTATGTTAAATCTTAAAGCGGTAGCCACCATCCCCGCCTGTGCATTTCGACGAATTCCCCTGTTTTTCCCTGTTTTACAGTGTTTTCTAGGAACCCAAACGGTTTCTTTCCCTGTAGTTTTTCAGGGGGTTATGGCTGTCGTTTTAGATTACGGTAGTAATGAGGGCGGGTGGTAGTAATGATCACACAGAGGTATAGGAGACAAAACCGTATTCCTGTTTCAAACGTTCCAGGATCTCATAGGCAACCGGACAAACAGAAACCGTGTCCAGAAATGATAATAAGCTTCCCATCCGATCAGGCTGATCTGTATACGGATACTGTTTACAACTATCCGGCTTCATGTCGCCCAGAAGGCAGCTGCCATCTGTCTGCAGAAAATCGCATGGAATGTTTTTTGTATGGTAAGCCTGCTCTTCCATATCCATGGTCTCCTGAAGATACTTCTTTCGGAACTCATCCTCAGAAAGGCTCAGTGCTGCTGCATCTCTTTCAACCTCACCCGCGGGAATCAACCCGCAATACTGCTTACAGCAGTTTCTGCACCGACTGCAATCATATGCGGAAAATAGTTCCTGATGCAAACGATAAAACTTTTCATCAAGCTCATCCGGGTCTGTATGCAGCTTCAGCCATGTACGGAAACGATAATTTATCCGTTCATTCTTTTTCGCGTAAAAAGATATTTTTCTTGGACTCAGCATTTCTTTCTTCTCCTTAGTTTTTTATTCCATAATAACGCAGCTCCTGATCTTCATCAAAGCTTTGTTTCTGGGATCGGACAACCCGCCAAGAAGCATCTGATTTTTTTCGACTCGAATACATCCCAGGTTCTCAAGAGTCAATGAATCTGCTTCTTTTATGGATCAGCTCAGAAGACTCCAGAATGATCAGCGTATTCACTTTCCTTTGCGCAATCATATTGCAGCAGACTACCATTTTCCTTCCAGATTACCAAAAGACATCCAAAAGATACGTCTGTTATTTTAGCACTCTCCATGTTGGAGTCTGCTTGGATCCAATCCGTACAATATACCCTTTCTCTCCCAGCGAATTCAATGCCCGCTGAACCGTTCTAACCGTTTTGGAAATCCTATTTGCAATCTCTTACCTGGAAGCATCCGGCTTTTGTTTTAAAATAGCCAGTACCGACATTTCCGTCCCGTTCAAAGTGACATCTAAAGTGACACTTAGATTGTCACTTTGAATAACAGGGCGATAGATAATAAACTTGAATCCGTTCTTCGTATTTTCGTAAGAATACTTGATCCCAGCATCTTTGCATAAGCTGTTGATTCGCTTAAAGCCGCTGCCAAACTGCTCTATTGATCCGCTTAGATAAAGAATCTTGGATATCGACGCATTGCGGATCTCCGACTCAAAATTCCCTTTGATATAATCATCTGGTGAGTGATTACTTGCATACTCCCCCGGGCTATAAACGGTAACCATCCCCGGATGAATACAGATCTCGTGAATCGTTCTGCCATCATAAATGGCATGCGCAAAACTATTTGCTATGACCTCCCTTACTACAGCAACAGGAATCTCCGTGATTTCTTTCCGTTCTATTCCAGTTATCTCGCTTCTCCAGCGGATATTTTTCAAAATATATTCTTCAGCTATACTAAGAAGGTTGTAAATATTATCCTCGGATGACTTCATATCGAGTATGGTTAATTTTTCGTTTGTAGCAAATATTCCTGCTTTTAAGGCAACAGGTCCTGTTGTTCCAAAAAGAGCCTCTCCTGCATTTGTAAGATACTCACCAGTTACCAATCCATATCTTTTCAGAATAAGCGGACAAGTATATCTGCCTTCCGGTAATCGCCCTGCAGCAATTGCCTTTTGCCAAAAACTCCTGATTGCTGGTTTGTCAATCTGTTTTGACGTGCTCTCGGATTTCGCTTTTTCCCATTTCCCCCTATACTTATTTGCCGAAAAGAATTCTCTTAATTCTTCCGGAGACACCTCGCGATCTTCATCAGCTGTCCGAAGATAGTATCTTCCTGCGGCGGAATAAGGAGCATTCTCTCCGCTGAATTCCACTTTGATGAGGTGCTTTTCCTCTAATATTACCTCTTCTATTGCAGGATAAATCTGCGGCCTGATACTTTCATATACCGTTCGAGAAACATCTCTCATAGATGACTCTGATACATCCTGGCCGACAACATCCCCGTTCGGTTTCACTCCAAAATACAATGTTCCTATACCATGTTTATTTAAAAAACAGTAAGTCAAAATACAAGTAAGATACAACAAACAAAAGACATTGCTTTACAGAAAAACCGAATGCAAAACAATGCCTTTTGAAATTTTTGGTAGTTTTTGCGGTAGTATTTACGCGTGCTGTAAACGGCTAAAGCGCCGTTTTGTCCAGTATTTATGCGGCTCTCCGGCTTTCCGCCTCAGATTTTAAATCTTAAAGCGGTAGCCCACACCCCAGATCGTCTCAATATACTGCGGCTTGGAAGAATTAAACTCAATCTTTTCCCGGATTTTCTTGATATGCACAGTGACCGTAGCAATATCACCGAAAGACTCCATATTCCAGATCTTCTGGAACAGCTCCTCTTTTTTGAAGACATGGTTCGGATTCTCCGCGAGGAACGTCAGGAGATCAAATTCTTTATTGGTAAATGCTTTTTCTTCTCCGTTGACCCATACGCGCCGCGCAGTCTTATCAATCTTGATGCCGCGGATCTCAATAATATCATTCTCCGGCTTAATGCCGACCAGACGGTCATAGCGCGCCAGATGCGCCTTGACACGTGCCACCATCTCGCTTGGAGAGAATGGTTTCGTCATGTAGTCATCTGCGCCCATACCAAGGCCGCGAATCTTATCGATATCATCTTTGCGGGCCGAGACGATGATCACCGGAATATCACGCTGCTCGCGGATCTGCTGGCAGATGGAAAATCCATCCACACCCGGCAGCATCAGATCCAGCACAATCAGATCAAAATTACCTGACAGGGCGCGTTCCAGACCCGTGTTTCCGTCAGCTGCAATCTCAACCTCGAAGTCTGAGAGTTCCAGATAATCCTTTTCCAGATTTGCGATCGCTTCTTCATCTTCGATAATCAGTATTTTACTCATCCGTAAATGCCTCCTGTCTTACGGCGGTCCGCCTGATGCCTGCCGTATATTTTATTGTCTTTCATTCGCTCTCAGGCGCATCTGCTTCCGCAGGAACATATTTCCGCAGTACAAAGTAAATGGTTGTCCCGACGCCCTCTTTGCTGGTCGCCCAGACCTTTCCCTCGTGATCCTCCATGATCTTCTTGACGATCGACAGTCCGATGCCGCTGCCGCCCACGCGGCTGTTCCTTGAGGCATCTGTCCGGTAGAACCGGTCAAAGATGCGGACGAGATCGCGCTGCGCGATTCCCTTGCCGTTGTCCTCAAATTCCACCTGAATAAAATCGCCGACATCCCGCAGCCGCACATGGATCATCGCCGGCTGCTTATCCATATATTTCACCGCATTGCTGACAACATTATTGACCGCCCGTTTCAGCTGCTCGGCATCCGCAATCATCATGACGTCATCCGCAATATCATTCTGGTAGACCAGCCCGATATCCTGTGCCTGCAGGTCTACGCGCAGATCTTCAATACAGTCCCCGAAGTAGTCCGAAACATTCAGTCTTGCAAATGTATACGGAATCCGGTTGGTATCCAGCCTGGAATAAATCGTCAGCTCGTCGATCAGCTTATCCATATCATTTGCTTTATTATAAATGGTATGGATATAATGCGCCTGCTTCTCCGGTGTTGTCGCGACCCCTTCGATCAGACCGAGCGCGTAGCCCTTGATTGCCGTAATCGGCGTCCGCAGATCGTGCGAAATATTACTGATCAGTTCTTTGCTCTCCTTGTCACCTTCCAGCTTCTCCTCTGCTGATTCCTTCAGGCGCAGGCGCATCTCCTCAAAATCCTCACTGAGCTCATTGACCTCCCTGATATTGCTCATGGGATCAATGGTAAAATCCAGATTGCCGTCGCGGATATTGCGGGCCGCCCACTTGAGTTCTGCCAGCGGCGTGGCAATCTGATGGTAAATCCATACTGCTGCAATCACGCTGGTCAGAATCAGAATCCCGACAAATACAACGATCACCGTAAACCAGATATCGCTGCGCAGCATCGGAACCGGATAAACCGGATCGGCATGCTGCAAAAACAGCACAAAAATGATGCCCGTCAGTACCAGCGGAACCAGCACCACCAGACAGAAGGCGATTCGGATTCGATTGTTCAGGCTCATGCCATTTTCGTTACTCATAGTTCAAAGTATAGCATATTCCGCTTTTCATCACTGTAAATTCTTTCTAAACTTCTTTCGAACCTTCGCTTTTCCCCTGACACAATACACTCTTACTTTTTTCTATATATGCAAAAAGGTTCTTATCATGCATGCATTGATTAAGAACCTTTTGTCATTTACAGATTATTCAGTTAAACACCAGCTTCTGTAAAAATGCAGAACACAATCTGCTCATATATTACAGATACTGCTTCAGAACTTCTACCTTATCCAGCTTCTCCCACGGAAGATCGATATCGGTTCTGCCGAAATGGCCGTATGCCGCGGTCTGGCGGTAGATCGGACGGCGCAGGTCAAGCATCTTGATGATGCCTGCCGGACGCAGGTCGAAGTTTTCGCGGACGATATCAGTCAGCTTCTCGTCGTCAAGCTTTCCGGTACCGAATGTAAATACCTGTACGGATGTCGGCTGTGCGACACCGATTGCATAGGAGAGCTGAATCTCACACTTGTCAGCCAGGCCTGCTGCAACAATGTTCTTTGCGACATAACGTGCCGCATAAGCTGCAGACCGGTCAACCTTGGTGCAGTCCTTGCCGGAGAATGCACCGCCGCCGTGGCGCGCATATCCGCCGTATGTATCTACGATAATCTTGCGGCCGGTCAGACCGGAATCACCGTGCGGTCCGCCGATGACAAAACGGCCTGTCGGATTGATATAAAACTTGGTATTTCCATCCAGCAGTTCTTTCGGCAGTACCGGATCCAGGACGTATTTCTTGATCTCTTCATGAATCTGATTCTGGCCGACATCCGGACCGTGCTGTGTGGAGATAACAACAGCATCCAGACGCTTCGGAACACCATTTGCATCGTATTCTACAGTAACCTGGGACTTTCCGTCCGGACGCAGATACGGAAGGGTTCCGTTCTTCCGTACTTCTGTCAGACGTCTTGCCAGCTTATGCGCCAGCGCGATCGGATACGGCATCAGCTCTTCTGTCTCATTGCAGGCATAGCCGAACATCATACCCTGGTCACCCGCACCGATTGCTTCGATGTCCGCATCAGACATTTCGGATTCTTTTGCTTCCAGTGCTTTGTCAACACCCATAGCAATATCCGTGGACTGTTTGTCAAGCGCGACAATTACTGCACAGTTTTCCGCATCAAATCCATATTTTCCGCGGGTATAACCGATCTCTGTCACCGTATCACGGACGATCTTCTGAATATCCAGATTTGCCTTGGTTGTAATCTCACCCATAACCAGTACAAGACCGGTTGTTGTGGATGTCTCGCAGGCAACACGGCTCATCGGATCCTGTTCCATGCAGGCATCGAGCACCGCATCAGAAATCGCGTCACAGATTTTATCCGGATGTCCCTCAGTAACGGACTCGGACGTGAAGAGTAATTTTTCCATATGCTTCATAATCTCCTGTCAGTTATTTAATAAATATGTATACTGGTTTCTTTATTTTAATAAGAGTGCGTCTGCAGGGGCAGAACCGCGGAATGTGCTTTCTTTCCGCGCCCTGATACAAATAAAAAATCCATCTTACCGATACGAAATAAGACGGATCTCCCAACACCCTCTTATTGTTCGAATGACTCGCTCAGGCTGGCACCTTCCGCAGTGCGGGGTTGCCGTGGCTTCACAGGTCCTCTGTACCTCCACCACTCTGAATAAGAGTTATGATTCTGTTCTGCTGCAGCCCGGCAGATTGCATCTTAAAACCGGCTGGATTCTGCGACATACATACAATAGCGCTTTTCTGTCTGTTCGTCAACAAAAAAACAAATCCCGTGGGACACATTTTAAAAATTGTCCCACGGGTTTCTGTACACAATGACCCGGCTGCCGGAAATCTGTTTTCTTACCGCGGCCTGTCCGGTTCTGCCGTCTCTTCAGCCGACGCGCAGGCGGAACTTCATGATTTCTCGTTCTTCGCGCACCTGTTCAATCTCTGCACCGAGATTGCGCAGCTTGCCTGCAAAATCTTCATATCCGCGCTGAATATATACAATATCGTCTACGACGGTAATTCCCTCAGCTGCAAGGCCTGCGATAACCAGCGCAGCACCGGCTCTCAGATCAGGCGCGCTGATCCGCGCACCGGTCAGCTGCGAAACGCCGTCAATGATGGCCGTATTGCCCTCAATCTTGACATTCGCGCCCATGCGCATCAGCTCATCTGCATATTTAAAGCGATTCTCGAAAATGCTCTCCGTCACGATGCTGGTGCCATTTGCCAGGGAAAGCACGACACTCATCTGCGGCTGCATATCAGTCGGGAATCCCGGATACGGAAGTGTTTTAACCTGTGTCTTGCCAAGACGCGTCTTTGCACAGACACGGATTGCATCATCAAACTCTTCTACTTCGCATCCGATCTCCTGAAGCTTCGCAGTCATCGCCTCAAGATGCTTCGGGATAATCTCCTTGATCAGGACATCACCTTTTGTCGCTGCTGCAGCGAACATGTATGTGCCGGCTTCGATCATATCCGGAACAATTGTATAGGAGGTTCTGTGCAGCTGCTGCACGCCCCTGATCCGGATCACATCTGTTCCGGCGCCTTTAATATTGGCACCCATACAGTTCAGGAAGTTTGCCACATCAACAACATGCGGCTCTCTGGCTGCATTTTCGATAATGGTATTTCCCTCTGCCAGCGCCGCGGCCATCATAATATTAATGGTCGCGCCCACGGAAACCATATCCATAAAGATATGCGCACCGTGCAGACGTTCTGCAGAAGTTACAATATTGCCATTTTTAATCTCAACGGTTGCGCCAAGTGCCCGGAAGCCCTTCAGGTGCTGGTCAATCGGTCTGCTGCCGATATTGCAGCCGCCCGGAAGCGGGACTTCTGCACGCTTATACTTTCCAAGCAGTGCGCCGAGCAGGTAATAAGATGCACGAATCTTCTTAATATAGGCGTAATCAACACTCACAGACCCGATCGTTACCCCATTGATGCGGGCTGTGTGACGGTCAATACGCTCTACCGTTGCGCCGATGACGGAAATTGCCTCAAGCAGCACGTTAATATCACTGACGTCCGGAATATTATCCACTGTGACAGGTTCATCTGTCATAATTGCAGCTGTCAGAATTGCAAGTGCGGCGTTCTTGGCTCCCCCAATTTCCACTTCACCAACGAGAGGATTGCCCCCTTTGATGACATACTTGTCCATTCTCCACCTCGATTATTCTTTTTATCTCCCTGGAATATTGGTCCGCAGCACAATTATTACAGCACTGTAAACCAACACATGGTTATCTTAGCGCATACGCGCGAGTTTGTAAAGAAAAAGAAAACAATGTGAAGATTACTTAAATATTATGGTCTACCTCGCGGGTATTTCCCCAAACAGTTGTCCAAAAAAACGGCCAAAAAAGAGTACATCTGCGCAGCCGCAGCCGCGTGAGGACGAAATACAAATCGATCATCTGTGCCGCGAACTGTACAAAAAAGGCCCGCCGCGGCCATATAGACCACAGCGGACCTGCTTCTTATGATCCTCTGCCCGGACCGGCAGATTCGTTTTATAAGAGATATTATACGTCCCGCAATCAGACGATTCCCTGTGCTTCCATAGCATCCAGAACCTTCTTGAATCCGGCAATGTTTGCACCTGCGACATAATCGCCGTCCATGCCGTATTCCTTCGCCGCTGCATCAATATTTGCAACGATATTTTCCATGATGCCGCAGAGCTTCTCGTCAACTTCCTCAAATGTCCAGGAAAGGCGCTCAGCGTTCTGGGACATCTCAAGTGCAGATGTAGCAACACCGCCTGCATTTGCAGCTTTCGCCGGTCCGAAGACAACCTTGTTCTCCTGCAGGTACTTGGTAGCTTCCAGTGTGCTCGGCATGTTAGCGCCCTCACAAACTGCGATCACGCCGTTTGCAACAAGTGCTTTGGCGTCATCCAGATTCAGCTCGTTCTGGGTTGCGCACGGAAGCGCGATATCAGCCTTGACAGTCCATACACCCTTGCCCTCATGGTATTCAGCATTCGGACGATAGTTCTTGTACTCGGTCAGACGTGCGCGGTTGACTTCCTTGATCTCCTTGAGTGCTTCAAGATCGATGCCTTCCGGATCATATACCCAGCCGTTGGAATCAGAGCAGGTAACCGGCTTCGCACCCATCTGGTAAGCTTTCTCAATTGCATAGATTGCAACGTTGCCGGAGCCGGAAACGAGGCAGGTCTTTCCTGCGATATCAATGCCATTGAGTTTCAGAAGTGCGCGTGTGAAATACAGGAGGCCGTAGCCTGTCGCCTGTGTTCTTGCGAGAGATCCGCCGTAGGAAAGGCCCTTGCCGGTCAGAACACTCTCATATTTATTGGTCAGACGCTTGTACTGTCCGTACATATATCCGATCTCTCTGCCGCCGACACCGATATCACCTGCCGGTACGTCTGTATCTGCGCCGACATGACGGAACAGCTCAGTCATGAAGCTCTGGCAGAAACGCATCACTTCCATATCGGATTTGCCCTTCGGATCAAAGTCAGAACCGCCCTTGCCGCCGCCGATCGGAAGGCCTGTCAGGGAGTTTTTGAAAATCTGCTCGAAACCGAGGAACTTCAGAATACCGATGTTTACAGACGGATGGAAACGAAGGCCGCCCTTGTACGGTCCGATTGCGCTGTTGAACTGTACGCGGTAACCGCAGTTAACCTGAACCTGGCCGTTATCATCAATCCACGGAACACGGAACTTAATCTGACGCTCCGGCTCTGTAAGACGCTCCAGAAGTGCCATCTTTCTGTATTTCTCCTCATCGCGCTCAATCACCGGGCGGAGAGATTCAAGTACTTCGTCGATGGTCTGGTGAAATTCCGGCTGTCCCGGATTCTTTTCTTTCACGCGTGCAATTACTTCATCTACATATGACATAATGGTACCTCCTGATATAAAACATTCATACGGCTTGCATTATAGCACCATGCCCCTGTGTTCATCAACAAAATTTTTGAATTTTTTTCTTTTTTATGATAATTGTCGGATTATTCATCTCAAGCAGATATGCGTCTATACTATATTGATATGATAAATGTGTCTGCTATCCGTCATGCTGCTTTTTCAAATTCATTTCCCGCTTCACGGAGAAGAAGCGAAAACCCTTGAAAATATGCGAAAAATCTTATAATATCGCTTTCCCACAGACAATGTATGTGATATAATCACTCGTGAAGTGTCTGCAGAATGCAGCATTAAATAAATGTATTAAATGAGGTGGAACTATGTCAGAAGAAAACATGACCATGGATGATCTTTCAAAAGCAGTCGACGAATCCTTTGAAACATTCAAGGACGAAGGCGCAGCAAACTGGGAACAGATCAACCAGTATCTTGCAGAAAAGACAGTACTCACTGTCACAGTTGAGGAAGTTGTCAACAAGGGTGTGGTTACACATCTTGAGGGCATCCGCGGATTTATTCCGGCTTCCCATCTGGCACTTACACACGTGGATGATCTGAATGCCTATGTCGGAAAAGAGATCCAGGTTCAGGTGCTCGAGGCAGAAGAGGCAAAGAATCGTCTCCTGCTGTCCTGCCGTGCAGTCCTTCGCGCACAGGCAGACGAAGCACGCCGTCAGAAGATCGAGGCAATCGAACCGGGAACCGTCCTGGACGGCAAGGTTGAGAGCCTGCAGCCTTACGGCGCATTTATCGATCTCGGCGACCGTATCTCCGGACTGGTACACGTCTCCCAGATTGCTTTCAAGCGCGTCAACGATCCGGCTGACGTCCTGAAAGTCGGCGAAGAAGTTAAGGTTAAAGTTCTTAACGTCAAAGACGGCAAACTCAGCCTGTCCATCAAGGCACTTCTGGAGCGTCCGGAAGGATCTGACAAGCCGCAGCGCGAGCGCCGCGAACGCCGCGATGACGAAGGTGCAATGCCGAAAGACTATAAGCTGCCGAAGAGCGAAGAACTCACCACAAGCTTCGGCGATCTGCTGAAAGGAATCAAGTTTGACTGATTACCGGATAAGACCGTCATAAAAATGAAAACAGACTCGTGTCAGGTTTCGGCCTGATACGGGTCTTTTATATTGTTTAAAGGGGGCTTTTGATGAGTTCGCGCGCAGCAAATATATTCATCGTCCGCGCCGCAAAATACCCATCGAACCTGGGACTAAGTGTCCGTAGGTGCGCGGCCTGTTCGCCATAAGCAAAGCTCTCAGCCCGCGCACTTACTTCCACTAAGTCTCAGTTTCTCCGGATATTTTTCCGCAAGGCGCGTCCGTATGAATTATGATTTGCTGCACGCTTACACATTGGTGGCGCGGCAAACGGCCGCTGTTTACGGTATTGTTTCATGTTGAGCGGCCGCATGCGCAGATATAATCGATGTTGTTTAGTCTTTTAAGACAGTATCCTTTTTTTATATACCTGCTAGAACGTACAGCGCAATAATAAGTCTGCAGCGACTGTGTAAGCCGTACGGCAAAGTATGTATCCTCGCCGCGACTTGCATGGAAAATACCGGAGAAACGGATGCTTAGATGATGTTAGTGTGCCGGCTAAGAGTGCTCCTCTATCACGAATCGGCGGCACACT
>JAFRGW010000155.1 GCA_017433615.1 Eubacterium sp. | reverse complement strand
GTAGAAAATAACGGAATCGCCGTCTTTGACCGTTGCGACCGGTGTGCCGTCTTCCTTTTTCATGACGATCGGAACAACAAATTCATCGGTGACTTCGTTGTCGTAGGATGCCTGCAGAGCTGCGACTGGATCTGTGCCGCCGTCGACACCTTCGCCCAGCGTCAGTGCCTTGTAGGCGATCTCCTCACGCTCCCAGCGATTGTCACGGTCCATTGCATAGTAACGGCCGGAAATCACGCCGATGCGGCCGACGCCGATTTCATTCATTTTTTCGATCAGTTCTTTGATATAGTCGATTCCAGAGGTCGGCGGTGTGTCCCTGCCATCCAGGAAGCAGTGAACGCAGACATCTTCAAGGCCCTGCTTCTTTGCCATCTCCAGCAGCGCGTACAGATGTGTATTGTGGCTGTGTACGCCGCCGTCAGAAAGGAGTCCCCACAGATGCAGGGTTCCGTTGTTCTTCTTCGCATTCTCAATGGCGTGGAGAAGTTCTTCATTTTCAAAGAAATCCCCGTCTTCAATTGCTTTTGTGATGCGGGTCAGATCCTGATAAACGACACGGCCTGCACCCATGTTCATATGTCCGACCTCAGAATTGCCCATCTGACCATCCGGAAGCCCGACTGCAAGTCCGCTGGCATTTCCCTGTACATACGGACACTCTGCCTTGAGCTTGTCCATCACCGGTGTCTTTGCCTCACAGATCGCGTTGTGTGTGCAAACCGGATTTTCACCGTAGCCGTCGAGGATCATCAGAATGGTTGTTTTTTCCGCCATGTTATACTCCTATACTCCTGTGATTTGTATTTTTTCACCATAGATACTATAATAGTACAGATTATGGGGTTTATGCAACGAGAAACCTCTTTGATTTGGAGAGAGAATTATGATTGATTCATCACTTGCATTGTATAAATTGATGATTTTATATCTGCTGCAGCAGACTGCGCTCCCGCTCTCGCCCGGTCAGATCTCTGCTTTTGTCGTCGGGCAGGATTACATGACCTGGTTCCGGATGCAGGAAGCACTGACAGACCTGGTCGGAAGCGGGCTTGTAACAGCCGGCACCGATCCGCACATGACATACTATGAAATCACAGAAGACGGACTGGCAGATCTGAAGTATCTGCTCGGCGATCTTTCTGCTGAATTCAAGGAAGATGTCCGCTCCTATCTGCAGGCCAACGGCTACGAGATCCGAAGCGAGGCAGGTGTGACAGCAAATTACCGCTACCTTGCGTCTGAAGGATATGTCGTGGATTGCGCTGCAGCCGAGAACGGCGTGCCGGTTATTGAACTGAAGCTTCATGTCCCCAATGAGGCCGCCGCGCAGAAGGCCTGTGACCGCTGGAAGCGGGAACACGCGGCGGTGTACCAGGAGGTCGTGCAGCGGCTGCTGTAAGTTGTGGCAGGCTGATTTTACAAATTTGATTTGGCATCCGAATTTCTTTTTTCATCTGGGTTGCGGCGCAGACGTTCCAGATGCGCACGGATCTCTGCTTCTTTTCCCATCTCTGTCGGCTCATAGAAGCGCGCACCAAGTATCTCGTCAGGCAGGTATTGCTGCTCGACGTAGTGATCTGGATAGTCGTGGGCATATTTGTAACCGGTCCCGCGGCCGAGTTTTGCAGAGCCGCGGTAATGTGCGTCCTGCAAATGCGGCGGCACGGTTGTTTTCACATCCCGGACGGACTGCATCGCCTCAAAGACCGCGTTGTTGCATGCATTGCTCTTTGGTGCGCATGCAACGTAAATGCAGGCCTGTGCGAGGATCAGCTGTGATTCGGGCATGCCGATGCGCTCGACGGCCTGCGCTGCGGATGTCGCGAGGACAAGCGCCATCGGATCTGCATTTCCCACATCTTCTGCGGCACAGATCATGATACGGCGTGCGATGAACTTGATATCTTCGCCTGCTGAAAGCATCTTTGCAAGATAATAGACTGCCGCATCCGGATCCGATCCTCGCATGCTCTTGATGAATGCGGAGATGGTATCGTAATGCTGATCGCCGTCTTTGTCATAGCGGACGACGCGCTTCTGGATACAGTCGGATGCTGTTTTCAAATCAATATGAATCCTGCCGTCCGGACCCGGTTCTGTGGTCAGAACACCCAGCTCAATTGCATTCAGGGCTTCACGGGCGTCCCCGCCGGATACATCTGCGAGAAATGCACGTGCATCATCGTCGAGTACCACATTGTAACTTCCAAGGCCCCGTTCGCGGTCCGTCACAGCACGCCGCAGCAGTTCTTCAATATCTGCCTGCTCCAGCGGTTTCAATTCAAAAATGATGGAGCGGGAAATCAACGCCCCGTTTACCTCAAAATAAGGATTTTCTGTCGTGGCACCGATCAATGTCAGTGTACCGTCCTCGACATAGGGAAGCAGATAATCCTGCTGTGCCTTGTTGAACCGGTGAATCTCGTCGACTAAAAGGATCGTCCGCTTGCCGTACTGTCCCATGCGGTCCTGCGCCGCCTGCACGGCCTCAGACATATCTTTCTTACCGGCCATGGTGGCATTGATTTGGGTAAATGCCGCACTGGTGGTGTTAGCAATAACCCGGGCGAGCGTTGTCTTGCCGGTTCCGGGCGGTCCGTAAAAAATAACGGAACTAAGCTTATCTGCCTTGATTGCACGGTACAGCAGTGTGCCCCTGCCGATGATATGCTGCTGCCCGACCACTTCTTCGAGTGTCCGCGGCCGCATACGCGATGCAAGCGGCGACTCCTTCTCCAGCGTTTTTGTTTTCATATATTCAAATATGTCCATTGTTTCGTCCTTACTCTACCCGCACAATAAATGTGCCTGAATTCTCGTCTTCATACACAACCGTCCCCAGCATTTTCAGTGTATCTTCGTCCATTGTCGGATATTTCGCCCTTTCACAGCTACCGACAAAAATGTATTCCACACCGTATTTGCGCAGCATTTCGCGCGTATTCGCAAGATCAGCCGGATCTGACGTCGTCATAAAAATGGCATTTACGTCATCTACCCGCTCATTAATTTTATCCAGATCCATGCGCCAGAGCCACTCATGCACATACCATCCCTGAACGGTCGGGATTCCTGTGAATGCTGAGACGCGGCAGTCTTCTGAATAGCTGTCACCCCAGGTTTCCAGTACAACAGGCTGCCCTTCTACATTCGCATCCAGCCAGCGAATTGCAGCGGCATCTTCCGGATATACATCCTCCAAAAATGCAGTCGCATCCATTCCAAGAAAGCCTGAGGGATCCAGAACATTTCCAAACCAGCATTTGATTGAATACGGAAGATATCCGACGGTCAGAAGCAGAAGTACCGTCAATACACCGGCGGCAATCTGAACAGGCCGGACTTCCGGTAATTCCGAAACTGAACGACTTCGCCCGAACCGGTTCAGCAGCATTTCCGGCAGTGCAAATCCAAAGAACAATCCAAACATCACAAATGCCTGATAGGTCAGTTTGAACATGGTGTTCGATCTGGAAAATCCTTCCTCATAGATGTCTTTGACATAGACAAGTTCCGGAATCAGAATCAGCCCGAGTGCGCATAATCCAAACAAAAATGCAATCAGGTATGGTACCGGAATCTCTCCCTGTAAGATTTTCTTCTTCCGCGAAGACGTCACTTCCGGAAGAGACGCAGACTCACTCATGACTTTCTCTGATAAGCCCTGTCCTCCATGCCGCCACCTTCGGAACAACCAGATCACATACAACAGGAATGTCACAACCGGCAGTCCCCAGAGGATCATAAACTGGTAGAATGCAGTGTGTGATTTAGCGATTGCGACTTCGGATACCATCATTTCAAATCCGGCTGTGAATGGATATGCTGCGATTTTCCCGACCAGCCAGATCAGAACCAGCCGGACCACAAAAAGGATCAGTTCCTGTTTCAGCGATGCGCCGCGGCGCACGTCCCGAATGAGCAGGATCCCCATACCCATCAGCAGGACAGTCAGATATATGATGAAATCCCAGTAATTGGTCCACTTGAACATGCCGGTCATCGCGGCCAGAACAAGCAGATGAGGCGAGAGAACTTTTCTAATCCCGGCAGCTGATATCCGCACAGATGCTTTACCGGAAACTGATTTACGTTCTGCTGCTTTTCCAGGAGCTGTTTCACGCCCTGATGCTTTTAATACACGTTTTTCTCTGTTTGCAGCAATTTCCAGCATCCACGCCGTCAGGATTCCCAGAAACAGAAGCACAAAGATCAGATTGATCATATGTGCATGCATATCGCCGAGCACAAATGAATACGACGGGAATTCGTGGATACATGCGTCGTCGGTCGGCGGATTGTGTCCGATAAAGCGGGTTGATTCCGGGAACCAGTAATCCTGCCAGCCGGATGGGCGGAACAGCTTTCCAAACAGGCCGTACAGAACATAGTGAAAATTGCCGGCGCAGGCTACAGCCGCTGACGCCAGCAGGCCACCGGACGCTGCAATTACTCTGCTGCGGTTTTTCACGGCTGTTCCACCGTACCCGGTCGCACTGGCCCCTGCTGTTCCATCGTGTCCGGATTCACTGGTCTCGGTTGTTCCATCGTGACTGGATTCATTGGCTTCAGCTTTGTTTCTGTTTTTCCTGCCTGTATCGCTGCTTGCGAAATTATCATTATGTGTACCCGCCCTGAGCAGCAGCTGTCTCACCATTGAAAACGGCATAACAAATACAAGTGCGGCGATCAGCGCGCGCATCATGTTGTAGGCGTATTTCACTTCTGTAAATGCAAGTTTTGCAAAGTATACGGAGAAATACTGGCCGCCGTAGTAATAGTTGATGGGATCTGTCCCGTACCAGATGTCTTTTGCCGGCATCGCCGTGCTGCGGTCAAGGGCTGCCATGAAGCCATAATCCATGGGTTTTTCTGTTCCTGTGACATCCGGATGAAAACCAATGAAGTAAGTCCACAGGATCAGGACTGCGAGGAACATGAGTTCTTCGACAACAATAAGACGGATGTTGACAGGACATCCGATTGCAGAACGATCCGGTTTTCGATTGCCAATTGCCGCGCTGCCGGATTTTTCCCTGCCGGTGGCCGCGCTGCCAGATTTAAGCCTGCCGGCAGCTGAGGCACTGGATTTCATTCCTCTCGCAGCAGCGCCCAGTCTCACGATCCACAGGCACACGGCAAAAAAAGCCGTCACGAGAAGTGCTGTGCTCCTCGTGAACGGCATATGCAGACATACAGAAAGTGCCCAGACGGCCCAGCCGCCGAGCATCATTCCGATTCCTTTTGCGAACAGCCAGCCGCGGTCGTCAAACGTCCGGAACAGACGTGATGCGGCCGGGTAAAAGGCTGCTCCCAGCAGGGCTGATGCGCCCCACCATTTTATTATTAATATTGCTGTCATAAAAACATCAAACACTACTCATTCATTGCCAGATGCCACCGTGAAGAAATCATCCAGACGCCGCCGCTTTTCTGCCAGGTTGTTGTACTGGAGACATTCGTAATTCCATTCCTGCACGAGTTCCTCCTCTTCACCTTCCTGCCAGGTGTGGAATGTGCCGTCAGCATCCATGTAGCCGAGGTGGTTGAGGGCCGGTATCTGTTCCTGCTGATTCTTCAGGAAGTAGTTGTACGGCGCCATCTCGAGACCTGTCTGTTCGAGCATCATGGTTCCCAGATAGTTGTTGCTGGTCTGAATCCCGTCCATTTCCGGAATGTCATAGTTTGCCCAGATAAAGAACGGCGTGGAGAAATACATTTCCTTCTCTTCGATC
>JAFRGW010000154.1 GCA_017433615.1 Eubacterium sp. | reverse complement strand
TAGTGCGACAGCCCCTTGTTATCCGCTTATAGAAGTTCCGTGATTGCAGCCAGCAGCCTATCGTTTTGTTCCGGCAGCATGAAACAGAACCGGAAGTAGCGGTTCGAGAGAAACGGGAAGGTGGAACAGTTCCGGATCATCAGTCCCTTTCGGATACAGTGATCAAATAGCTGATCTGCATCCACGTCTTCTTTTATAATCTTCACCAGCATGAAATTGGCAGATGGTTCATATGGCTGCACGGATGGCCATGTTTGAAGCAGATTATAAATACGTTCTCTTTCGGAAGAAATCAGACTGCGAGTCTCGGACATGTAGTTCTGATCGCGGAACATGAGCTGTCCGGCAATGTCGGCAAGGGACGTGATGGTCCATGGATTTTGCCGGATGCTGATCTGCCGGGCCAGATCGCGGTTTCCGGTGACGGCGTATCCGAGACGAAGACCGGGTGCTGCGAAAAACTTGGAAGTGCCGCGGAGCACTAGAAGATTTGTGTAATATCGTGTCAAAGGGACCGATGTGATTTTACTGACATCATTTGCAAATTCGACATAGGTTTCATCAACAAGAACGAAGATCCCGTGCTGCAGTGCGGCATCGAGAATCTGGCGCATCTCGTCATTTGTAATCGCAGAGGAAGTCGGATTATTCGGATTGCACAAAACGACGAGATCCAGATCGTCAGTAAGATGACTGCAGAAATCACTGACATTCATCCGGAAATTCTGTTCTTCCCGCAGCGGATAATAACGTGTCTGACCGCCCTGCAGAGAGACTTCACGTTCATATTCTGAATAGGTTGGTCCGAGAATCAACGCATGCTTCGGCGTGATGCAACTAATCGTAAGCGAAATCAATTCAGTGGAGCCATTCCCGACGATTACAGAATCAGTATTAATGCCGCAGTATGCTCCGATGCATTCACGGAGTTTCTTGTAATTGCGGTCCGGATAAGTCGTGATGGCATCCAGATGGGCCGCGAGCTGCGCGCGAAGATTCCCGGAAATGCCCAGCGGGTTGATATTTGCCGAGAAGCTTGTAATGTCTTCTTTTTTTATGTGATAAATTGCCTCGATCTCTTCCAGATCGCTGCCATGAAAATGATCTTTATGGTTGAGCATAATACCCTCCGTGGTGTATACTGAAAGTTGGATGTTTGTCTGAAAATGCAGGACAGATCCGCTATGAACTATCATAAACAAGGGCAGAAGAATCGTCAAGATGCGCACCACGAAGGTTTTCTTTACGATCGTATAGAAATAAAAATGAAAACAAAAATGTGCCGCGCGCGAGAGGACATGGATTATATGTATAAAGAGGCAAATGAAAATACATATCGGGATGAGACATATCCGGTGCTGGTGAAATCGGCAGAAAGCTGCAGAATCACGCTGGTACCTGGTGAAAAATACACACAGAAGCTGTCAGTTTCTGCCCAGGACGGCCGCAGAGTCATCGGAATTGTCACTTCTGATCACCGGCGTATCCTGCTCTCGGAGAATGAACTGTCCGGGAATCTCTGTGAGATGATGCTGGGAATTGATACGAAAGGCCTCCGTGAAGGTGACCATGTGGACGGCGCGGTCCTCTTTATCACGAATCTGGGTGAGGACAAAATTCCGGTTCATGTAGAAATCGTCAGAGAAAAAAAGCGTCAGCAGGAGAAAGAACCGCGGAACCTGGATGATTTTACTGAAATCTGTGAGCGCAGTCTGCGGGAAGGATTTCGTATTTATACAGGCAGTCATTTCTATGATCTGCTCAGCGGAGCAGACGCGAAGTACCGCACGCTCTATTCCGGGATGTCAAAGAATCCGGTCACCTATCAGCACATGGAGGAATTTCTGACTGCTGCCGGGAAAAAGGAACCACTGGTTTTTTCGATTGACAGAGAAGAAGCAGTCTTTCTGCATCTGCAGCATTCCGAGCGCAGCACACTTTATTTATATAAAAATACGTGGGGGTATGCGCAGCTGGATGTCACGGTTCAGGGGGATTTTATCCATGTTCTGAAGCGGCAGATCACAACTGATGAGTTCGTCGGAAAGGTATTTTCGCTCGATTTTATCGTCGATTATGAGAAGCTGGGCAGGGGAATCCGGCACGGAAGTATTACAATTCACGGTCTGCACCAGACATTCACATGCAGGATTACGGCCACGGTGCTTCCGGAGGAAAAACTGATCCCGGATCACAGGGTCCGTAAGAAGATGGTTTCTCTGATCCGCGGCGATCTCGCAGAACGACAGGGACGGATCGAGACGGAAGCCTTCTATGAAACAGCCGGAAAACAGATCAGAGAACTGCAGGAACTGGAACCGGATAATCCGGTGCATCTGCTTGCCGAAGCAGCACTGGCCTGGCGGCAGGATAATAAAACCAGAGTCATGGAGTGCCTGTGGCCTATGAAGGAAGGCGAACAGAAGCTCCGGAGCAACCAGGAGAAGGCGGTTTATCTGTATCTCGCAAAAGCAGTCGGACTGCTTCCCGAGGAAAACAGGAGCATTTTGCAGCGCCTGAAAGCATATTATCAGGAGGAGCCGGGGAATTATCTTCTTCTCACGCTGATGATGCGTGAGAGTACGGCAGAAGATGCGCCCGAGAAGCATCTGGAGCGTCTGCAGCTCTGTTATGAAGCGGGATGTAACAGCCCGTTTCTCTTTCAGGCAGCATGGGATCTGATTGCTGCTGATGAGCGGCTGCTGCGGAGACTTTCTCCGTTTACCATGCGGATTCTGCTGTTTGCAGCACGCTATAATCTGCTGACCGGGGCACATCTGACGCGGGTTGCATTTCTCTCACATAATATCAAACGGTTTTCCAGACAGATCTATGAGCTTCTGACTGCAGGCTGGGAAAAGTATCCGTCAGACGAGATTCTTGAAGCAATTACATCTATGCTCACGAAGGGACAGCCTGTGCAGACGCAGTTTCATGTGTGGTATGCACGCGCGGTGGCACGTGATCTGCGGATCACAAACCTGTATGAGTATTATATCGAGACAATTTCCGAGGACCCGGCAGAAGGACTGCCGCTTCCCGTACTGCTGTATTTTTCGACAAATGATACGCTGAGCGACAGGCGCAGGGCATTTCTTTATGCAAGTATTATCCGGCACAGGGAGCAGATGCCGGAGTTCTATCAGATGTATCTTGGCAGAATGCACGCATTTGCAGAGCAGGCACTTGAACGCGGCCTGATCAATGAAGATTTTGTCCTGTTGTACAGAACATTTTTTGCAAAACCCGAAGACGGAAGAACAGCAGCCCTGATGGCCGGTGTTCTCTTTGACCGGCGCTTTGTCTGCAACAGTCCGGAGGTTCAGAATCTGTTTGTATGCTATGAAGGCATTCAGCAGGAGTATTGCTTTCCTGTGATCGGCGGCGTGGCGTATCCTGCAATTTATTCAGATGATGCAGCGCTGGTATTTGAAGACCGGAGCAGAAGGCGTTTCTGTACCGGTGTGGAATATGAGATGACCCCTCTGTTTGAGGTGAAGGAAACTGCGCAGGCGGCGCTCAGACAGAATGTAAGACATGACGGACTTCTGTATTATGGCTGCGGCACACATGCCCATGAAATGCGGATCCGGGAGAGCAATTTGCCGATTTTCCGGCTGGCAGCAGAAAATCCGGTGTTCACAGAACGTTACCGCCGGATTGTCCGCAGAAAGCTGCTGGATTATTATCTCGGACAGCCGGACAATTTCGGAAGAATTGAATTTGTTGACCAGATGGATCCTGCGCGTTATGTTCTGGCGGATAAGGCAGGAACCATCTCGCTTCTGGTAGAAGAAGGCCGGTATGAAGAGGCTTTTACACTGCTGACGGAATACGGATATGAGCGGGTCGGCGAGAGCGATCTCCTTCAGATTGCCAGCCGTATGATCATGCGGCATGATCACGCGTATGATGAGGAACTGCTGTATCTGACGCTGCGTGTCTACGGGAGCGGCAAGTATGACGACAACATGCTCGTCTACTTAAGAGAATATTATGACGGACCGGTGCGCGAGCTGTCCGGTCTGTGGAAGAAGCTTGCAGGATTTCAGCTGGAGACAGTACATCTCTCGGAAAAAATCCTGAAGCAGTCCGTATTTGCAAGAGTTTTCCCGCGCTATGAAGATGAGATCTTAAGGGACTATATCCGTGCGCGCGGAAGTATGAAGGTGGCGGCAGCCTATCTCGCACATGCTGCGCGGGCATTTCTGACAGAAGACAGACCGGTCCCGGATGCACTTTTTGCATGCGCTGAGATGCTGCTGGATCAGGACTTTCCGGTCAGTACAGGCGTGAAAATCAGCCTGCTGAAGTATTATTCCACATGCGCATCTCTCACGGAACCGCAGCAGAAACACGCAGAGGAGCTGCTTGCGGAACTTGTCGGACGCGGCATCCGCTTCGGGTTTTACCAGCAGCTGCCGCCGCAGCTTACCGAGCGGTATCAGATTGCAGACCGCATCTTTATTGAGGAAAAGATGAAACCGGGCGCGCAGGTAACGATACACTACCGGCTGCAGGAAGGTGCAATGGTGCCGGGAGAATGGATTCATGAACCGATGCGGGAGATGTATCACAGTATTTATGTGAAAGAACTGCTTCTGTTTTATGGAGAGACCCTGACATACTATGTCAGCGAGACCGGAAAAGGAACGGAACAGAGCGGCAAAGAACATCAGATTGCAATTACCAGCACAGAGATGAGCGGACAGACGCGTTATGCGATGCTGAACCGTATGCTCAAGGCGCGTGCAGACGGAGATGATGCCGCATATATCAGTGAGCTGAACGCATACCTTCTGCGGGATGCAAGTGTGAGAGAGCTGCTTCCGATTATAGAATCGTAGTGCAAAGAAATGCCGGCCGGGAGAGCTCTGTTACAGCGATTATAAAGAATCAGCAGAGGTATGTTCTGCTGCAGAAATATCATTTTCCGGCATGAGGAGATTGCATGAGTAAAAGAAAGTGGATCATCGGAATAGATCTGAATATGAAAAATCCGGAGGTTGCCTATTTTGAAACAGGGACCCGGACAAGCGGTGTAATGCCGCTGAAAATCGGTAATTCACGCGTCAACCTGACAGAACTGTTTGAAAAGGCGGATCATATTTCCGGGAAGGCAGCTGCCAGAACCATTGCGGATATTCTCAAGGAAGTATTCAAGACGTTCGGCATGGAGGAAATCAGCCGTGAAATTGCGGGAATTATGGTCACTGTACCGGACCTGACGAAGCAGATGGTCGATATGATCCGGCAGGTATATGATATGCTCGGGATCGCGCGCAGTCAGTCCTATCTGCAGGATTACCGTGAAAGTCTGTTTTATTATATGGCATACCAGAAAAAAGAACTCTGGAACCGGAACGTCGCACTGTTCCGTTTCCGCGGGAATCAGGTTACATGTTCCAGACTTTCGATGAATCAGGTCGTACGTCCCCGCACTGCGAAGGTCACGGAGGCCGGCAGTACAGAACTTCCGGAGGAGCCGGCGGAACGCGACGCAAGATTCTATGCGTTTGCAGGAAAAATCCTGAAGAATGAATTGTTTTCCAGTATCTTTATTACCGGTGAAGGATTTGATGTAAAATGGGCCGTTCAGTCCAGAAGACTTCTCGGACAGGGAGGCAGGAAGGTTTATACAGAGGAGCATTTATGCGCGCGGGGCGCCTGCAATGCTGTCCGCGAGAAGGTGGATGAGCGCAGGATCTCCGGAGTTGTCTATCTGGGAGAATCACTGGTGCAGTACAATATCGGGATGAATCTTCTGGTGCGTGAGAAACTCTCTTATTATCCGTTAATTACGGCAGGCGTGCACTGGTATAATGCGGCGTGTGACTGTGAGTTTTTCCTCGGGGATGATCCGGGACTGACGTTTGTGTTAAGTTCTATGGAGCATGGAGGAAGATATCTGAGCACGATGAAGCTGGAGGGACTTCCCCAAAGGCCGCCGCGGACGACCCGTCTGCACCTGCATATGGAATATCAGGAACAGGATCAATGTATCATTGAGGTCGAAGATCTCGGTTTCGGAGATCTGTTTCCTTCAAGCGGGAAGGTATGGCGTGAAACGTTAGGGGTCACGCGCACACCGCGGGGCACAAGTGCCGCACGCACTGCACACGGAAATGGGGTTATCAATCATGAGTGAATGCATGTTATGTCAGTCGCGGCGGGCGGAGCAGCCGTTTCTGATCGAACCGGTGGGTTTAAGAATCTGGTCGATCGAGGAACTCCTTTATTTTATCGGTGAGAATCTTCCGCTGGTCGACGAAGATATTATCAACCAGAAACTGGTGGACTGGATTAAAGAAGAACTGCACATGCGGCGTCTGGCAGGAATCCTGACACAGATTATCGGAAAGCCGTTTACGGTGCGGGAATTTGTTCTGCCCATTTTCCATGAAACCGGTTATCCGGGTGAGACACCGATGCGGAAGACGCTGAACGCCATGGATGATTTCAGTGCGCTTCCGACACCTGTGCGGCTGAAGAAAAAAGCAGATGTACTGGTACACCATACGCGCTACCTGCGTGCAATTGAGACATACCATTCTGTACTGGACTACCAGCAGTCCTCTCATCTGGGCGCACAGTTTACGGGTGTGATCTACCATAATATCGGCTGCGTCTATGCAAAATTATTTCAGATGGAAGAGGCATGCAGCAGCCTGAAAGAGAGCTACCGGCTTCTGCACTCGTCCGAAGCACTGAAACATTATCTGACGGCGGTTTACCTGAAGGACGGCCGGGAGGCATTTCTGCAGGAAGCGAAGGCACAGAATATCGATCCGGCGACACAGAGCGGGATCGAGAAGAGCATCGGAGAAATCGATGTCGGCATGCATCCGGAAAATCCGGATGAAGCGCTCGCAGGATGGGTACACGCTTATCACAGAAGTACCGGCCTGTGACGATTTGAATACAGTGGAACAGTCCGCCGTCTTAAGGCGTGTGGAGCGCCGGCCGGCGGGGCTGAACGAAGAGGTACAGGAATGGAGCATATCGAAAATATTCAGGAGATCATATCGTATCTCGGAAAGGCAAAAAAACTGTCAGACCTGCTGAATCTGGAAGGATTTCCGGGCGGCCGGAGGCGGCAAAACTTGCAGCGCAAATTGTCGTGGCAGCAACGGTGATTACACTGATCCTTTCGCTTTTACAGTGCTTTTTCGGATACAAAATGCTGCGATTCTGGGTGGCATTGATCGGATTTGTGATCGGGTTTGCAGCCGGATCAGGGATTATCGCCAGTATAATGGAGGTGCCGTCCAGGGTTCTGATTGTTCTTGTGGGCATTACGGCCGGCGCACTGCTTGGTATTCTGGCATTTAAGCTGTATGTGGTCGGCGTGTTTATCTATTGCGGGATGATGGGTGCTGCAGTTGCCGCATTGCTGCCGTTCAAAGATAATAATGACACGCTGCAGACAGCACAGCTTGTGCTCATGATCATTGTATTTATTGTATCAGGGGTTCTCGCAGTAATATTCCAGCGCTATGTAATCATTATCATTTCTGCAGTGGCAGGCGGAATGCATGCGGCAGGTGCGCTCTCTGCGCTGGTGCCGGAACTTGCAAGTGAAAAAATGAAGGCAGCTGCGGCAGTGGTTCTGATCATTCTCGGCATTGGGATTCAGATGCTGACAACCCGTGACAGAAAGAAGAAAGCGCGGAAGAAAGAATAGGCGAATGCGGCCTGAGACAGAATTACAGAGACGTATTTGCGTTCAGGCCTGTTTTTTGATATAATCCCGCCGTTGAGAATTATAAAAATGTGATCTCTTATGAGGAAGAGAGTTGAATCATGACAGAAGACTATTTACGTTGTTATGCGGAGATTTCGCTCGGAAATATCCGGCATAATCTGATGCAGGCCAGAAGCAGGATTCCCGCGCATACAAAGCTGCTCGTTGTACTCAAGGCAAATGCCTATGGACATGGCGTGGAAGCCATTGCGCAAAATCTGCAGGATATCGCCGATTATTATGCGGTGGCCACGGTAAATGAGGCACTTGAACTCAGAGAGGATGGAATCACACTTCCGATTCTGATTCTGGGATATGCATCTCCAAAGGAATATCCGGCTCTGATCTGCCAGAATATCACTGCAACGATTTACCGGGAGGAGGATGCGAAGCTTCTCTCGGAGACGGCCGTCAGGCTGGGAATGGACGCGCATGTACACGCGGCAGCGGACACGGGTATGACGCGGATCGGATTCCGGACAGATGAGACGGGCGCCGATGCGATCGCATCCATTGCACAGCTGCCGGGCATTCGTCTGGAGGGGCTGTTCACGCATTTCTCGTGCGCTGACCAGCAGGATCAGACGTATACCATGCAGCAGATTGCGCGTTACGAAAACCTTGTCGGCCTGCTGCAGGAGCGGAATGTTACAATTCCGGTCCGGCACGTATGCAACAGCGCAGGGATTATGCAGCTGGATGACTGGCGCTATGAGATGGTCCGGGCAGGTATTATCACCTATGGGATCTATCCTTCAGAGGATGTGAATAAGGAAAACCTGGATCTTCGTCCCGCACTGTCCTGGTATGCGCATGTGATTCATGTACAGGAAGTCCCGGCGGGAATCGGCGTCAGCTACGGCGCAACGTATATCACAGAACGTCCGGTGACACGGATTGCGACAATCTCCGCCGGATATGCAGACGGATATCCGCGTGCACTTTCTTCAAAGGGATCCGTGCTGATCCGCGGCATGCGCGCACCGATCCTGGGCCGCGTCTGTATGGATCAGATGATGGTGGATGTGACGGAGATTCCGGACGTGCAGGTGGAGGATGTTGTAACACTGATCGGGCGCGACGGAGATGAGATGATCTCTGTTGAAGAAGTGGCAGATCCTGCAGGGCGATTCAATTATGAGATGTTGTGTGATATTTCACCGAGAGTTACACGGATCTATAGATAAAACAGCAGTTTAGAAATACCAGAATAAAGGAAAGGAAACGGATATGACCGACAGATATGTCAGCCCGCTGCAGGGCCGCTACGCCAGCCGCGAGATGCAGCAGATTTTTTCAGAGGATATGAAATTCAGCACCTGGCGCAGACTTTGGATCGCACTCGCTGAGACAGAGCAGGCGCTCGGACTGAATATCACAGACGAGCAGCTTGACGAGATGCGCGCGCATGTTACCGATATCAATTATGATGTTGCGCGGGCACGCGAAAAAGAAGTCCGTCACGATGTGATGTCTCACGTATATGCATACGGCGTTCAGTGTCCGAAAGCAAAAGGGATCATTCATCTCGGCGCCACATCCTGCTATGTCGGTGACAATACAGACCTGATCGTTATGCGTGAGGCACTGAAGCTGGTGCGCAAAAAACTGATCAATGTGATTGCACGGATCGCAGATTTTGCGGAAGCCGAGAAAGATCAGCCGACCCTTGCATTTACACATTTTCAGCCGGCACAGCCGACAACGGTCGGCAAGCGTGCGACGCTCTGGCTGCAGGAATTTGCAATGGATCTGGAGGACCTGGAATATGTGATGGGTACCCTGAAGCTGCTTGGCTCCAAGGGAACCACCGGAACGCAGGCAAGCTTTCTGGAGCTCTTTGAAGGAGATCAGGAGAAGGTTGACCGGATTGATCCGATGATTGCAGAGAAGATGGGATTTGATGCATGCTATCCGGTCTCCGGACAAACCTATTCCCGCAAGGTTGATACACGTGCGATGAACATTCTTGCAGGAATTGCTGCCAGTGCGCATAAGTTTTCCAATGATATCCGCCTGCTGCAGCATCTCAAAGAAGTGGAGGAGCCGTTTGAAAAGAGCCAGATCGGTTCTTCTGCAATGGCTTACAAACGCAATCCGATGCGCTCAGAACGAATCGCATCGCTTTCCCGCTATGTCATAACGGATGCTCTGAATCCGGCACTGACATCCGCGGAACAGTGGTTTGAACGCACCCTCGATGATTCAGCAAACAAGCGCATCGCAATCGCTGAGGGATTCCTCGCAATCGACGGTATTCTGGATCTTGTGCTGAATGTTGTAGATGGTCTGGTTGTCTATCCGAAAGTTATTTACCGTCACATGATGGCTGAACTGCCGTTTATGGCGACAGAAAACATTATGATGGATGCGGTCAAGGCCGGCGGCGACCGTCAGGAACTCCACGAGCGGATCAGGACACTTTCCATGGAAGCAGGCCGTACGGTGAAGCAGGAAGGCGGCGATAATGACCTTCTGGAGCGGATCGCTGCAGACCCGGCATTCAACCTGACACTTGAAGAACTGCAGGCGGCAATGGATCCGGCGCGCTACACAGGACGTGCGGCAGTCCAGACAGAGAACTATCTGAAAAATATCATCCGCCCGCTGCTGGAGGAACGTAAGGACCAGATCGGACTCGAAGTAACCATAAACGTGTGATATCAGAAGGAGTGCGGGAGTGCGAAGCACGCAGCACTCCGTGATATCACAGATCAGATCATATCAATAAAACCACCATAGGGAGGAAGTATACCATGGTAAAAGCAGTTGTCGGCGCAAACTGGGGCGATGAAGGCAAGGGAAAGATTACAGATACACTTGCCGCAGAAGCGGATATTGTGGTCCGTTTTCAGGGAGGTGCCAACGCAGGACACACGATTGTCAATGATTACGGAAAGTTTGCATTGCACACGCTGCCGTCCGGCGTGTTCTATGATCATGTGACCAGCGTGATCGGAAACGGTGTTGCGCTGAATATTCCGGTGCTTGCAAAAGAAATCGAATCCATTACGGAGCAGGGTGTCCCGATGCCGTCCATCAAGGTTTCAGACCGCGCACAGATGGTCATGCCGTATCACATTCTGTTCGATGCATACGAAGAAGAGCGTCTCGGTGGAAGATCTTTTGGATCTACCAAATCCGGCATCGCGCCATTTTACTCTGATAAATATGCCAAAATCGGTTTTCAGGTATGTGAACTTTATGATGAGGAAGCGCTGAAAGACAAGCTGCAGCGCATTACAGAAGTCAAGAATGTTCTGCTGGAGCATCTGTATCACAAGCCGCTGCTGGATCCGGAAGCCCTGTTTACAGAGCTGATGCTGTGGCGTGATATGATCACACCGTTCGTCTGCGATACATCTGCATTTCTGAATGAAGCAATCGCGGAAGGCAAAACCATCCTGCTGGAAGGCCAGCTCGGTTCCATGAAAGATCCGGATCACGGAATCTATCCGATGGTAACATCTTCATCGACACTGGCAGGATACGGAGCAGTAGGCGCAGGTGTTCCGCCTTACGAGATTAAACAGATTGTCACGGTTACCAAGGCATATTCCAGCGCAGTCGGTGCAGGTGCATTTGTATCAGAATTGTTCGGGGATGAAGCAGATGAACTCAGAAGACGCGGCGGCGACGGCGGCGAATATGGTGCTACGACAGGAAGGCCGAGAAGAGTCGGCTGGTACGACTGTGTGGCTTCCCGCTATGGATGCAGGATTCAGGGAACAACGGATGTCGCGTTCACAGTGCTGGATGTCCTCGGCTATCTGGATGAGATCAAAGTATGTGTCGGATATGAGATCGACGGCGAAGTAACGACAGAATTTCCGACAACAGCGCGTCTGGAACGGGCAAAACCGGTCTATGAGACCCTGCCGGGCTGGAAATGTGACATCCGCGGTATCCGTACCTACGAAGAACTGCCGGAGAAATGCCGCGCATATATTGAGTTCATTGAAGAAAAGATCGGTTATCCGGTTACTATTATTTCAAACGGACCCGGTCGTGATGATATTATTTACCGGGAGAAAAAAGCCTGATGTTGAGACGACTGTCAGGTCTTGCAGTGATCTGTGTACTTCTGGGCTGTCTGCTTACAGGATGTGAGTTCGCAAACAGGGGGAGTGCGACGGAACTGCAGGCCGATGAAGAGGGAAAACTGATTCAGACCATCGTGGAGCCGGCTGATCAGACCATTGATATGGATGCGCTGGAGCAGTATATCAAAGATAAAATTGATGCTGCAGACAGTTCAGACGGGACTTCTGCAGCGGCTGCGGAGGGAAGTTCTGCTTCATCCAGTGCAAAGAGCAGTTCACAGGACGGCATTCAGCTGGATTCCTGCAAGGTAAAGGACGGGAAGCTGCAGATTCGTCTCAATTATGCAGGATATGAGCAGTATACTGCATTTAACGAAACCGCATGTTTCTGTGGAACAATCCGTGAGGCACAGAATGCCGGCTATTCGTTCGACCGGACATTTCTCGATGAAAAAGGGAAAGCTGCAGATGATGCGGCTGCGTCTATAACCGAACGGGCAGATGAATGGAAAGTCCTGATCGTGGAAGAGCCGATGCGGCTGCGTGTTCCGGATAAGATCCTTTACACAAGTGAGAATCTGAAGGCTTCCGGGCGCACAACAGCCGTTGTAAAAGAGAAAGGAGACAGCACGGCAGATACCGGAAGCGGCGAAAAGGAGACAGCATCCGCGTCTTCTTCTGCAGAACCTGATCAGAAAGAAGCTTCGGAGACAAGCGATACCGGTAATATTCGCATGGAGCAGTTCGTGATTGATGATTTCGCGCTGTACTATGTAATTTATAAATAAGCGAGGAGAGCAAGATGGAAAAGACAATGGACAAGATTATCGCACTGGCAAAGTCGAGAGGATTTATTTTCCCGGGATCAGAGATCTATGGCGGTCTGGCAAATACCTGGGATTATGGCCCGCTGGGTGTTGAACTCAAAAACAACGTCAAGAAGGCATGGTGGCTGAAGTTTGTACAGAGCAATCCGTACAATGTCGGTGTTGACTGTGCGATTCTGATGAACCCGCAGACATGGGTTGCATCCGGACATCTGGGAAGTTTCTCAGATCCGCTGATGGACTGTAAAGAATGTCACGAGCGGTTCCGCGCAGACAATATGATCGAGGATTTCTGCAATGAAAATAACGTGGAGATTCCGGGCGGCACCGTCGACGGGTGGAGCAATGAGCAGATGAAAGATTTCATCGACGAGCACAAGATCGGCTGCCCGTCCTGCGGCGCACATAATTTTACAGATATCCGTCAGTTCAACCTGATGTTCAAAACATTCCAGGGTGTCACAGAGGATGCCAAGAATACGGTTTATCTGCGTCCGGAGACCGCGCAGGGTATTTTCGTCAACTTTAAGAGTGTACAGAGAACATCCCGCAAGAAGATCCCGTTCGGCATCGGACAGATCGGTAAATCCTTCCGTAATGAGATCACGCCGGGTAACTTTACATTCCGTACAAGAGAATTCGAGCAGATGGAGCTGGAGTTCTTCTGTGAGCCGGATACCGATCTGGAGTGGTTCGAATACTGGCGCAACTTCTGCATTACCTGGCTGAAGAGCCTGGGGCTGAAAGATGAAGAGCTGCGCGCACGCGATCATTCGCCGGAAGAGCTTTCCTTCTACAGCAAGGCGACAACAGATCTTGAGTTCCTGTTCCCGTTCGGCTGGGGTGAACTCTGGGGCATTGCAGACCGCACAGATTACGACCTGACCTGCCATCAGAATGTATCCGGTCAGGATATGTCTTACTTCGATGATACGAAGAATGAAAAATACATTCCGTATGTCATCGAGCCGTCACTGGGCGCTGACCGCGTTGTGCTTGCGTTCCTGTGTGCTGCATATGATGAAGAAGTTCTGGACGCGGAGCGCAATGACGTGCGCACGGTCATGCATTTCCATCCGGCACTTGCGCCTGTTAAGATTGCGGTCCTTCCGCTGTCCAAAAAGCTGAATGAAGGCGCAGAGAAGATCTACGAAAAGCTTTCAGCGCTTTATAACTGTGAGTACGATGACCGCGGCAATATCGGAAAACGGTACCGCCGTCAGGATGAGATCGGAACACCGTTCTGCGTTACGTATGATTTCGAGAGCGCAGAGGACGGCGCCGTCACCATCCGCTTCCGTGATTCCATGGAGCAGGAGCGCGTGAAAATCGAAGAACTTGAAGACTGGTTCAGAGGAAAGTTCGATTTTTAAGCAACAATTCACCCTTTTTAGAGATACTTTAGAAACCGTACATATTTTAATCACAAGTTCTCTATATAATGAGTATCAGATAGTTGATCAACCACTCACTATCTCCCCCTCATTTTATTATTTCATAAAAGAAAGGCCGGCAGCCGGTTTGCTGCCGGCCTCTTCTTGTGGTATTCTATAAAGATAGATTTTAAACAGAGATATCAACAGGAGCATATCATGAAACTATCTACGTTATTAAATGACATTTCATATCAGGTAAAAAACGGAAGTGATTCGATTGAGATCAGCGGCGTTGCATATGATTCCCGCAAAGTGGAATCCGGTTTTCTGTTTGTCTGCATCCGCGGAACAGTGAGTGACGGCCACAAGTACATTGCAGATGTTGTCCAGAAAGGCGCGGCGGCCATCCTGGTTGAGCGGGAAGCCTGCACAGGCGAAACCGCTGATCTGGTACAGCAGGCGGCAGCGGCCGGTGTGACCGTCATCGAGGCCGGGAACAACCGCTATTCACTTGCCAGACTTTCGGCTGCCTGGTTCGGTTATCCGGCCAGGGAACTGACGACAATCGGGATCACAGGAACCAAGGGTAAAACGACCAGTACCTACATGATCCGTTCGATTCTGGAAAACGCGGGGCACAAGACAGGGCTGATCGGTACAATTGAGACGATCACAGGCAAACATGTGATTCCGTCTGAGAATACAACTCCGGAATCCTGGATGATCCAGCAGTATTTCAGAGAAATGGTGGATGCCGGCTGCGAGTGCGCGGTTATGGAAGTGTCGTCACAGGCTTATATGATGGACCGTGTTGCGGGAATCACGTTTGATTATGGCGTCTTTACGAATATCGAGCCGGATCATATCGGAACCAATGAGCATGCAGATTTTGAAGACTATCTGAACTGCAAGAAGCAGCTGCTGCAGAACTGCAGGGTCGGTCTTGTCAACCGGGATGATGAGCATTTTGCACAGATCGTTGACGGGGCGTCCTGTGAACTGGAAACATTTGGATTTTCTGAAGATGCAGATTATCGCGCGGAGAATGCGAATCTGGTATCCCGTCCGGGTTATCTGGGAATTGCCTATCATGCAGCAGGAAAAGTAGATATGCCGGTGGAAATTGATATTCCGGGTAAATTCTCTATTTATAATTCACTTTGTGCAATCGCGGTATGCCATCACATCGGTGCCGGCGCCGAAGTGATCCGCAGGGCACTTGCAGGCGCGAAAGTAAAAGGGCGCGTCGAGATGGTGAAGGTATCAGATGATTTCACATTGATGATCGACTATGCACACAATGCGATGGCGCTGGAGAGTCTTCTGACAACTTTGCGGGAATACAATCCGCACCGGCTGGT
>JAFRGW010000153.1 GCA_017433615.1 Eubacterium sp. | reverse complement strand
TTACTTCGCCAGATTCTTGTAGGTCTCGAGTCTTGCCTTTGCATCGTTCTCTGCCTTGTTGTAAAGAGCTTCTGCTTTCTCCGGGAAGGAGAGTGCCAGAGATGCATAACGGTTCTGACCCTTGATGAATGTCTGGAAGCCGCCGTCCGGCTCTTTGCTGTAGTCAAGCTGGAACGGATTCAGTCCTTCTTCTACGCGGTCCGGGTTGTAGCGGTACAGCTGCCAGTATCCGGACTGAACTGCATCTTTCTCTGCCTGCTGGGAAAGTCCCATGCCGCGCTTCATACCATGCTCGATGCACGGGCAGTAGCAGATGATGAGTGACGGTCCGTCGTAAGCTTCTGCCTCGCGGATTGCCTTCAGTGTCTGGAACTGGTCTGCGCCCATAGCAACCTGTGCAACATAGACGTAGCCGTAGCTCATTGCCATCATGCCGAGGTCTTTCTTGCGGGTGGTCTTTCCGCCTGCGGAGAACTTCGCAATTGCACCTGTAGCAGTAGACTTGGAAGCCTGTCCGCCGGTGTTGGAGTAAACCTCGGTATCCAGTACGAGGACGTTGATGTTCTTGCCGGAAGCAAGGACATGATCCAGTCCGCCGTAACCGATATCATATGCCCATCCGTCGCCGCCGAATGCCCATACAGACTTTTTGGTCAGGAATTCGCTGTTCTGGCGGATGAAGTTTGCTTCTTCGCAGTCAACATTCTTGATTGCAGTGAGGAGTGCCTGTGAAACTTCCTCGGACTTATCGAAGATGTTGCCCTTCTCAAGGTAGTTTGTAGCTGCGTCTGCTGCGATACCCTTTGTGATCAGGCCTGCAGCTGCGCTGATGAGCTGTTTCTTGACTGTTTCCTGGCCCAGAAGGAATCCGTAGCCATACTCTGCACAGTCCTCGAACAGGGACATTGCCCATGCCGGTCCGTGGCCTCTCTTGTCCGTTGTGTACGGTGAGGACGGTGTGGATCCGCCGTATGCGGAAGAGCATCCGGATGCGTTTGCAATGTACATGCGCTCACCAAAGAGCTGTGTAACAAGCTTGATGTACGGTGTCTCGCCGCAGCCTGCGCATGCGCCGGAGAACTCGAAGTACGGCTTGTTGAACTGAGAGTTCTTAACAGTCTTGGAGGATGCTGCATCTCTCTTGATGCTGACTTCCTCGGTTGCGTATGTCCAGTTCGGAGCTTCCTTGATCTGGTCAGCCAGTGGAGACATCTGCAGAGCACCCTTTTCGTGCATCGGGCAGACATTTACGCAGGAGCTGCAGCCTGTGCAGTCATACGGAGAAACCTGCATACGGAACTGGTACTTATCAAGACCTGCACCCTTGGCGATGGTTGTTGTGAAGCCTTCCGGAGCAGCTGCTTTCTCAGCCTCATCCAGCAGTACCGGGCGGATTGCTGCGTGCGGGCAGACAAATGCGCACTGGTTGCACTGGATACAGGATGTCCAATCCCATACCGGAACTTCAACGGCTGCACCGCGCTTCTCGTACTGAGAAGTACCTGCCGGCCATGTTCCGTCTTCCAGACCATATTTCATCATCTGGCTGACTGTCAGAGAGTTGCCTTCCTGACGGTTCATTACATTAACGATCTCGCTGATGAACTCCGGTACATTCTCTTCCTTCTCAGGATCTTCTGCAGTTGCCCAGGATTCCGGAATCTCAACCTTGACCAGCTCGTTGATGCCGTAGTCGATGGAAGCGTTGTTCATATCGACGACTTTCTGGCCTTTTTTCTTGAAGTAAGATTTATAAATCGCATCCTTCATGAGGCTGACAGCCTGCTCGGTCGGGATAACGCCGGTGAGCTTGAAGAAGGAAGCCTGCAGGATGGTGTTGGTACGGTTGCCAAGTCCGAGGCTGCGTGCGATATCAATTGCGTTGATGATGTAGAAGTTAGCCTTCTTTTCTGCAAGTGCGCGGCGCATGGATGCCGGAAGCTTGTCTTCCAGAGCAGATACCGGCCACTGGCAGTTCAGCAGGAATGTGCCGCCTTCTTTCAGTCCTGCAACCATGTCGTACTGGTTGACGTAGGACGGATTGTGACATGCAACAAAGTCTGCGGATGTGATCAGGTACGGGGAACGGATCGGGTTCTTGCCGAAACGCAGGTGAGACTGTGTCAGACCGCCGGACTTCTTGGAGTCATATACGAAGTAAGCCTGGCAGTACATATCCGTTGCATTACCGATGATCTTGATGGAGTTCTTGTTCGCACCGACGGTACCATCGGAACCCATGCCCCAGAACTCTGCAGAAGTAAGGCCTTCTGTGTCGAGAACCGGTTCTTCAACTGCCGGAAGGGATGTATTTGTAACATCATCCACGATACCGATTGTGAAGTTGTTCTTCGGAGCGTCCTGTTTCAGGTTTTCAAATACAGAAACGATCTGTCCCGGTGTTGTATCCTTGGAGGACAGGCCGTAACGTCCGCCGACGATTACGATGTCACTCTGGAGCTCTTTGAAGATAGAGCAGACATCCTGGTAAAGCGGCTCGCCCATAGCGCCCGGCTCTTTTGTGCGGTCCAGAACTGCAATCTTCTGAACAGTTTCCGGAACAGCATCCAGGAAGTGCTTAGCGGAGAACGGACGATACAGATGAACGTTGATCATACCGACCTTCTCGCCCTGTGCTACCAGGTAGTCAATTGCTTCTGTAGCAGTCTCAGCTGCGGAACCCATCAGGATGATGATGTTCTCTGCATCTTCTGCGCCGTAGTAGTCAAACAGATGATAGGTGCGGCCTGTGATCTTGCTGACTTCTTCCATATAATGCTCAACTGCTGCCGGAATTGCGTCGACTCTGGTGTTTGCTGCCTCGCGGCACTGGAAGAAGATGTCCGGGTTAACGGTTGTTCCGCGTGTGGACGGATGCTCCGGATTCAGAGAATGCTTACGGAATGCATTCAGGGAGTCCATGTTTACCAGCGGACGGAGATCTTCATAATCAATGGTCTCGATCTTCTGGATCTCGTGAGAAGTACGGAAACCATCGAAGAAATGCATCATAGCCATGCTCTGGTCGATTGCTGTCAGATGTGCAACTGCGCCCAGATCCATAACTTCCTGCGGAGAGGAAGAAGCGAGCATTGCAAATCCGGTATTACGACATGCCATAACGTCGGAATGGTCACCGAAGATAGACAGTGCATGTGCGGACAGTGTACGTGCAGAAACGTGGAAAACGCCCGGAAGCATTTCGCCTGCGATCTTGTACATGTTCGGGATCATCAGCAGAAGACCCTGGGATGCTGTATAAGTTGTTGTAAGTGCGCCGGACTGCAGAGAGCCGTGTACGGTACCTGCTGCGCCGCCCTCGGACTGCATCTCTACGACAGTGACAGGCTGTCCGAACAGGTTCTTCTTGCCGTTTGCTGCCCACTCATCAACGTGCTCAGCCATCGGTGAAGACGGTGTGATCGGGAAAATACCTGCGACTTCGGTGAAGGCATAAGATATATAAGCCGCCGCCTGGTTGCCGTCCATAATGTCGATTTTTTTCGCCATGACATTCATCCTCCTTGGATACTTAAATTGGACATTGATAGATTGATTGTTTTACTTGGTTGCTGGTTGTTACTTTATAAGTAATTTCGTTTTCGTATGTCAGACTGCCGTGCAGATCCGGGAGAGCAGAGGCGGCTACAGAACCACCAGAAGCGGTTAGGCATGCTTTACTGACTCCAAGACACTGACGTTCAGTCACTGACTATGAGTTCATTCTAAGATCTTTCTATTAAAAAGTCAATGCGAAATAATCCAAAAACAGTTTTTCATCGAAGGTCACAAAAACAGGAATCCAGAAATGTGCAAAATTTACAAAGATTGTTTTTCAGGACAATAATTAGTCGCGAAGTCATTGAATTTGAGTCAGTAATAGTGTATGCTGAGTTGCAGAAAAATATATGCAAAGAGTATCGAAATGGTGTATGCTGAAATACGGATAAACAGATGCAAAGTATTTCGGACGAACTGCCGGCTTCTTTTCCGCGAACGGCATAATTCTGTAAGTGCTTATAAGCGATCATGAAATTCAGAAAAAATTTCTTTTGAAGCAGAAAAGTTACCTTTGAAAAGTCAGAAAGTCAGAAAAGAGAGTATTGATATTATGAAAGAAGTTACAGATAAGCTGGAGAACCTTACAAAAGATAAGCCCGAGAATATGACTAAACGGCAGCTGCAGGCGCTGAAAACGAAGAATAAGATCTACCAGGCGGCTGTGCAGGAAATCAACGAGAAGGGATTCAACAATGTTAATATAGAAGATATTACAAAGGCAGCCGAAGTTGCCAAGGGAACCTTCTATGTACATTTTGATTCCAAAGAGGCGATCATTCTTTATACCTTCGAACACTCTGATGAGATCTATGAAGAGGCCTATGAGAAGATCGAAGGGGAAACATTCCTGGATATGGCGGTGCATTTTGTCCGCTACAGCTACCGAGAATACGAGAAGCGCGGCAAGGGCATCATCCGCGCCATGATTGCCAATTACTTTCATTTTGAAGATTATAAGATTTACTCACATGACCGCGGCCTGTATAAGTGCCTTCTGAAGATTGTCCGGGAAGGCAAGAAGCAGGGTGTGCTGGATGCAGACACACCTTCCGAATACTATGCGGATATGCTTCTGTCCACTATGGTCGGCGTCGAGGTGATGTGGTGCTTCGATGATCTAGGCCGCAGTCTCGCGGAGATGATGGAGGATGCAATCCTCGTTACGGCGATCGGCCTGACCGGAGTCGAAGAGCACGGGGAGCAGGAGGAAAGTCACGCGTCGTGAAATCACATGAATTAAAATAGCAGGTTATGAAGCCGTCTATCATGAAGTCCAATGTTGCGAGGTTTCGCATGAGACAATCGGGATGATGAGCAGATGGCAGCGAGTGCAAATAAATTGCAGGAGACAGGGGACGGTTCTCTGTCTCCTTTTTTGTGAGGATAGCAGTCCATCGTTCTTTGACGGGCATTTTTCCTCAATTATATGCTTCCGCCTGCCAGATCACAGCAAGCTTACAGGCGCTTTTTGTAAAAAAGATGAAAGTGCCAGCCCGAACAAGAGCCCGGGGCAGGCGTTTTTTGTAAAATAGATGAAAGCGCCAGCCGGCACAAGATCTCGGGGCAGGCGCTTTTTGAGAAACCGATCAAAGCGCCAGTCCACACATGATCTCGGGGCAGGCGGATTTTGTAAAAAAGATGAAAGAGCCAGCCCACGCACGATCCCATGGCAGGCGGATTTTGTAAAAAAGATGAAAGAGCCAGCCCGCGCACGATCCCATGGCAGGCGAATAATGAGAAACAGCCAGCAACACCTGCCTGGTGAAGTTCTCATGTAGGAGACAGAGAACCGTCCCCTGTCTCCTATTGAAAAGGAACTCTGATGCGGAAACCGGCAGGCTGGTTCACTGAGGTTTAAAATCAGAAAGTCATTTCCAAAGCGGCGAATTCCACCTGAGCTGCGCGGAAATGACTTCCTGTTTTTGTGGTCCGGGAGTATTGCGCAAGACTTTTCGCTCATATGCACAATAATTCACCCCGTTTTTTGTACAATATTTTCTCTTTACAATTTCGGTGACCCGAAGTATAATGAACTCAAGTCAATGAACAAGGGTCAACGACCTGAGACAAACTATTTAAAACAAAATCAATGTAACGTTGCTATTCAAAAACAATCAATCTAAGGAGGAAATGAAAAATGGCAGACGTAAGTTATCTCAAGGATATGCCGATTGCAATTCTGGGCGGCGGCGCTGTAGGTAAGACAATGGCAGCTGACTGCGCACTTGCAGGCAAAGAAGTAAGAATCTGGGATCAGCCGAGATTCGCAAAGACAAACTTCCAGAACATCGAGAAGACAGGTATCACCCTTTCCGGTAACCAGTTCAGCTTCTTCGGTTTCCAGAGAAGAGGTATCGCCAAGGTTGCTCTTGCTACAGACAATCTTGCAGAGGCAGTTAAGGGCGCAGGTATCATCGTTGTTGCTACAGTCGCACTTGGACATGAGCCGATCTTCAGAGAACTGATTCCGCTTCTTGAGGATGGACAGATCGTTCACATCCTTCCGGATAACTGCGGAACATTCATCTTCCGTAAGCTGATGCGTGAAATGAACTGCACAAAGGACGTTGTTGTCGGCGCATGGTACACAGCACCGTACGGCATCCGTGTTGTCCGCCGCGGCGGCGTTGTCACAAACGAGTGCAAGGTTGAGGACCGTATCACAACAATCCGTGGTGCAGCTCTGCCGGCAAAAGACAACGACAGATTCATGGCTTCCGCATACTACATTCCGGCATTCGATGCAATCATCGACGCTGAAGGCGAAGTTACCATTTCCAAGAAGGGCGAAGAGTTCCATCATGGTTTCGTAACAGGTAACACCGTTCTTGATATCAACCTTTCCAACGTTAACCCGGTCATCCATGTTCCGGGAACAGTCCTTGCTGTTTCTACAATGCAGAACTTCGATACCGTTCTTGGAAAGAACAAAGCTGACTACTCTCTGTATGCATTCGGTGCTTGCCCGGCAATCGCTGAGGTCCAGGCTAAGTTCTGGGAAGAGGAGAAAGCACTTGCAGCAGCTATGAAGGTTGGTCTGTGCACAGTTAACTATGAGGACTTCTTCTCTCGTACAACCATGTATGGTAAAGAGTACATGGGACCGGACTTCGCAGTACCGTACGAGGAGAACTACCAGAACTTCTGGGGTGACGGCCCGTTCGATCTTGAGAACCGTTACATCACAGAGGACGTTCCGGTTGGCTGCTACCTGATGAGCCAGCTCGGCAAGAAGTTCAACGTTCCGACACCGATCATCGACTCCATGATCCTGCTCGCTTCCACAATGCTGAAGAGAGATCTGGCAGGCGATTCCAAGTACACACTGGATTACCTCGAGATCGGACATATGACTCACGAGCAGCTGCTTGCTTACCTGAACGAGGGAACCTTCACACCGAAGGCTTGAGTATAACCTTCTTAAATATTGGTTGTTGTTTTATCATAAAGAATCCCGCGCGGTGTTATGCCGTGCGGGATTCTTTGTGGTACGCGTTGTGGATCCTTTGCGGCGCGCGAGCGCGCGGGCGGATGCGTTACAGGATTCTTTGCGGTACAGAGATGGATGCGCTATAATGAAAGCGGGATTTGCCAGATTTGCAGAACAGGAGAAATCGATGCAGGGCAATATTAATTATCAGAATTTAATAGGAATTCTTTCAGCGTGCGGCATCGGCGCGATGGTGGTCTCTGCTGATGATCAGATCCTGACTGTGAATGCAGCCGGTGACCGGCTTCTGCACGGCTCCAGAAAGCTGAACGGTAAATACCTGTCGGATGAAAGTGTTCCGTTTTGTGTGAGAGAACTGTGTACAGAAAAAATGACTTCCGGGCTTACAGGAAGCACAAATAAGGGATGGGGAACGCAGGGAAAGGAAGCTGCGGGAACGGACAGAAACGGTGCGCCGGAAGAGCATCTGATCTATGTCGCTTTTGAGGAATATATCTGCCCGCACCCGGTGCCGGAGCCGGATGATCTTCCTGCGGGCGCGCGGCTGATCGGATTCCGCAGTGCAAATGCCGAGTACCGCGCGCAAATGATGAATGCGGTTCTGGATAAGATTTCGGAGGGTGTTGTAACCTGTGACAGCAGAGAGCGGCTGGTCTACTACAACGATGCCGCGGCCAAGGTGGATTCTGTTGTGCCGGAAAATGTGCGCGGCAGGAAGATCCAGGATGTTTACACGATGACCGATGGCAGTGATGTGATGCTGCCGCGTGTTATGAAGCAGCGCAGTCCCTCGTTGAATTACCGTCAGAAATATACGACATTTGCCGGAAAACATCAGGATGTAGTTGCCAATGCCTATCCGATTATTATAAACGGCAAGCTGCTGGGTGCGTTCAACGTCGTGGAAGATCTGAGCAAACTGGACGATCTGCATAAGCAGATTATAGACCTGCAGGAAAAGCTGGTCACCTACGGCGCTGGGACCAATCAGAAAAAAAGTGCTCTGACAGCGCGGTATACGTTTGATGATATTCTGCATACCAGTGAGGCAATGGAGCAGGTGGTGGAGCAGTGCCGGCAGGTGGCAAAGACGGATTCTTCTGTTATGATTTACGGGGAGACCGGTACCGGAAAAGAGCTGTTTGCGCAGAGTATTCATAATGCAAGCGACCGTGCGAACGGCCCGTTCCTGGCGATTAACTGCGCGGCGCTGCCGGAAAATCTGCTGGAGAGCCTGCTGTTCGGATCAGTGAAGGGTGCTTATACAGGCGCGGAGAACCGGACAGGTCTCTTTGAGCAGGCGAATCACGGGACTTTGCTGCTGGATGAGATCAATTCCATGAATATCAATCTGCAGGCAAAGCTGCTGCGTGTTCTGCAGGAAGGTGTCATCCGGAAAGTCGGCGGTTCACAGGAGATTGCGGTTGACGTACGCGTACTTTCCAATATCAATGTACCGCCGTATGAGGCGATTGCTTCGAATAATCTGCGCCAGGATCTGTTTTACAGGCTTGGGGTTGTAAATATCAATATCCCGCCGCTGCGGGAGAGGCTGGAAGATATTCCGACGATGGTACGTTTCTTTATTGAGGAAAATAACAGGAAACTCGGGCGGGATGTCCGGGAGATGGACGAGGAGACAATCCGGATTTTTCTGCAGTATAAATGGCCGGGAAATGTCCGCGAACTCCAGCATGCAGTCGAGCATGCGATGATTATCATGCCGGAACATGCATTCCGGATTACGCGGGAATATATCCCGCAGCATCTGCTGGAGATGGGAAGGCGGCAGAGTGTGGCTGCGATGCAGCACCGCCCGGAAGCCGAAGCCGGGCAGAATGCCGGGCGCTTGTACCGCCCGGAAGCCGAAGCCGGGCAGAATGCCGGGCGCTTGTACCGCCCGGAAGCCGAAGCCGGACAGAATGCCAGGCGCCTGTACCGCCCGGAAGTCGAAGCCGGACAGAATGCCGGGCGCCCGTACCGCCCGGAAGTCGAAGCCGGGCAGAATGCCGGGCGCTTGTACCGCCCGGAAGCCGAAGCCGGACAGAATGCCAGGCGCCTGTACCGCCCGGAAACAGAAACATGGCAGGGTGAAGGCGCGTCATGGCGTGATCCGGAAGCAGAAACTTACACGGAAACCGGCACGCAGGCTTACAAGGCCGCAAGGGGCGCAGGCCGTGTTGGAACAGAATCCGGTTTAAGGTCGGAAAGAGAAAAACGGCGTTCCCTTGGCAGCCGTCTGCATAGCATGGAAGAAGAGGAGATCCGAAGCGCACTCATCGAAACCAGAGGAAATATTTCACGGGCTGCGAAGCGGCTGGAGATCAGCCGGCAGAATCTGCAGTACCGTCTGAAGCGGTACGGAATTGATCCGCGGGAATATAAATCATAATTTAGAAACCAGAAATATAAAACCGGTCTGAGATGCTGGGTCAGAAGCGTCCAGACCGGCTTTTCCATTCAGGCTGTCGCCAGTCTGGTCTGGCAGGATTCTCTGTATTCAGTCGGAGAAACCCCGTTGAATTCTTTAAAGAGATTGCAGAAGCGGCTTGGTTCATAACCAATCTGTTCAGCGATTTCATATACTTTCTTATCAGAAAAAGCAAGCATATCCTCTGCGTTTGCCAGTTTTACCTGCATAACGTACTGCTTGGGTGAGAGACCGGTCGCTTTCTTGAACATCCGCGAGAAATGAAACTGACTCAGGTAAACACAGTCAGACATCATCTTCAAAGTGATCTTTTCATCAATATGATCTCTTACAAAATCTTCTACTGTTTTAATATATTCCGGCATGCTGTAATCCTCCTGTCTTATGATGATATATGCAAAAAATGTGCCAAAATGCATAGAGATTACCAAATTTTGCGGAATGGCGCCGCTTTTTTCAGATTGTCCGGCGCAAAACAGAAGCGGTAAATACATGAAAACGCCCCAAAAGCGCAAAATAAGCAATCAATTTTGCGCAAAAAGCGCAAAAAAGTAATATGCAATATCCGCATGGTAACGAACAGAAGCAGGAATGAATTTCAGGAGTGCTTCTGGGGCGCAAATATTTTTTTCGCATATTCGCAGACTTTCTGACGGTTTTTTCGAAAAAATTTGCAGGCCGGGATACCGGGATGTTTTTTTGGCACGCGATTTGCAAGTCTGATTACAGAAGAATAAAACGTTCGACCATTTCGCAAAACAATAAACAAATAACCAGATAAAACAATACGAATAAAACGAGGAGGATTTTGATAATGTCGAAAGAACAGATGATTCATGAAGCGGCGATGGAACTGATGCGTGAGGCAGGCGTGGCAGTGCACAATGATAAGGCGATTGAAATACTGGAAGCAAACGGAATCCGCGTTGAAGACCAGAGAGCATACTTTACCGAAGAACAGGTTATGGAATGGGTAAAGAAGGCGCCGGAAGAGTTTACACTCTATGCCCGCAATCCGAAATATGACATGATCATCGGCGGCGAACATGTAAATCCTGCTCCTGTTTATGGATGTGCATTTATTGATGAGTGGGACGGCACACGCCGCACCGGTACGCTTGAGGACTATATGAAATGCCTGAAAATGGTATATGCCTCTGAGAACTATGACATTGACGGCGGCATCATGATTCAGCCGGCAGAGGTCAATCCGGAACAGAGCGCAGCTGCCATGTTCTATGCGACCGTAACACACTCTGACAAAGCAATTATGCTTGCTACCGGTTACAGAACCGAGATGGAAAAAGTAATGGAAGCAGCTGCTGAGATCTTTGGCGGGAAAGACGCGCTGATCGAAAAACCGCGTATGATCGCACTGATCAATACGGTATCTCCGCTGGAGCTCGATGAGAGAATGCTGGATAACCTGATGGTTCTTGCAGAGCATGGCCAGCCTGTTATCCTTTGCCCGGCAGCAATGCTCGGCGCGACAGGCTCCATCACGATGGCGGGAACCCTTGCGATGGGACTTGCAGAAAGTCTTGCAGGCATCGTTCTTGCAGAAATGATCCGTCCGGGAACACCGGCTGTCCTCGGTGTACAGTCAACAGCGGCAGATATGCAGGGACTGACATTTGCATGCGCAGCACCGGAAGGCGCGAAGATGCAGGGTTATGGCAGAAGCCTCGGTAAGTTCTACGGACTTCCGTGCAGAGGCGGCGGCAGCCAGACAGATGCGACCGCTATCAACGCACAGGCGGGATATGAGTCCATGCTGACATTCTTCTCCGCGTATTCACACGGCGTAAATCTGATCATGGAAGCCGGCGGCGTTATGAACAGCGTTAACTCCACTTCCTTCGAGAAAATGGTAGTTGACTTCGAGATCATCCGCCAGGTAAAGAAAGCCCTTGCGCCGCTGGAAGTCAATGAGGAAACCCTCAATGTTGAGGAAATCAAAGAAGTCGTTGAAGAAGGCGGCAGCTTCCTGACAATGGATTCCACGCTGGACAACTACGACATTCTCTATAATCCATACATTGGAAGCAGAAATGCCAAACTGGATCATCCGGAATACTTCAAAGAGTCCATCGATGCGGAAATCGAGCGTCTGCTCGACGAGTACGATGACAACAAACCGGAACTCGATCCGGAAGTACAGGCGAAGGTCAGAAGCATTCTTGCAGAGACCGGCCTTGCGGCGGAAATCTTCGACAAGATTGAGTCACTGTAATTAAAAACAATAACGGGTGATTATAAGCCCGGGCATAAAAATATACCATCAAAGCTAGTTATTTGATTCACCTACGCGGGTCGGGCGCATGAGTGTCCGGCCCTTCTTTTATAAGCGCGCGAATTTGTCCAAAGGAGCCTGAAGACAACGAATGTTGGCTGAAGGGGACGACGACTGAGCGCGCGTTAAATAAGGGCCGGACGACAGTACGCCCGACCCTTCTGCAGTCATCCGCGGAAATTCTTCATCCGTTGCCTTAATTTTATTTTCTCAACATTTACCCCGTACTTCTTGATCCGGTACTGCAGACTCTGCCGTGACAGAGACAGATCCCTTGCCGCAGCTGCGACATTTCCGCCGTGCATTTCGAGCGCGCGGAGGACAAGATCCTTCTCTGACATGGGCAGCGAGGTCCCGGCGAGATCGTCATCGGGATCCGGATCTCTGCGGTAAAAGGAGGTGCGGTCTGCAGGAAGTTCTTCGGCAGGCGGAGTCATTCGCCGCTGGCCGGATGCCAGATAACCGGCACCTGCACCGGAGCTGGAAGAACCGCTGCCGGAAGTGGAAACGGAAGCGTTGCGGCTGCCCTGGTTCGTACCGCGCCCGGACTCCAGAAAATGAGACGGCAGATATTCTTTTCCGATCATGGTGACGCCGTCCGGCATAATGCTCATGGCGTGGAGAATCGCGTGCTGCAGCTCACGGACATTTCCGGGCCAGTTGTACGACAGAAAGATGGTCTTGACTGTGGGCGACAGGTCGGAAATATTTTTGAGCAGACGTTTGTTGTATTCATCGATAAAGGAGCGGGCCAGCAGGAAGATATCATTGCCACGTTTCCGGAGCGGCGGAATCTGGATATTGACCTCTCCCAGACGATAGTACAGATCTTCACGCAGAACGTGTTCTTTGATTGCCACGGACGGCGGGATATTAATATTGGAAATCACCCGCACATCAACGGCAATTTCTTTCTCACCGCCGACGCGGCGCATGCGTTTTTCCTGCAGGACACGCAGAAGCTTTGCCTGCAGGCTGATGTCCATGGAATTGATCTCGTCCAGCAGCAGCGTTCCGCCGGAAGCCTGTTCAAAGAGGCCGGCCCGGTTTTCAGCGCCGGTAAATGCACCTTTGACAGATCCGAACAGCAGGGAATCCAGAATATTGGCCGGCAGTGCGGCACAGTTTACCGCGATAAATGGCCGGTCAGCGCGCCGGCTGGCATTGTGAATGCCCTGCGCGAACAGTTCCTTGCCGGTGCCGGTCTCGCCGTAGATCAGAACCGAAGCATCTGTCTCGGCTGCCCGCCGGCAGAAATCCAGTGTCTGCTTCATGGCATGGCAGTTATAGGTAATATCCTCAAAGTGATAGTTGGCGGTCAGAGAACTTTTTTCTTTCTTTCCGTCAAAAGTCGGGTGATGCAGAAGTTTTTCCTGCAGATCGATGATCTGCTTCTGCAGTTCGTTGGTGGTGCTCCAGTTCTCGAGAATGTTATAGGTGCCCACAACGGTGCTGTTCTCCAGGACCGGGTATGTACTGGAGAGTGTGGAGAGCTCCTTGCCATATTTCGTGCTGTAGGACTGCCGGTGATTCAGATGCGGCTTTTTGGAAAGGCGCGCTTTTGTGATTTCATAATCCTTGTCTCCAGTCATGGCATAAACTTCATCGACGCTCTTGCCGAGCACCTCGTCCGGGACCAGGGAGTCCAGCTCCTGCAGCGCGTTGTTCAGGAAGAATACACGGTCTTTTGCATCGAAGAAAATGACCGCCTCGTGAATGTGCTGAAGCGCGTCTTTCATCATGTGATGCTCATAAATATCGGAAACATCCCGGAAGGTAATCAGATGCTGTCCCTCAGGAATGCCGCTGCCTTCGTCATTGGAGACCGGCATGATGTAGTTCCGGAAGCCGACGCAAAGGCCCGGCAGCTGCGGATCAGGCGTTTTCAGTTCCTGGAGAGATTCCGGCAGCGGATAGCCCGGCAGAATGCCGGTGGAAACCAGCAGAAGCCGTGCAATCTCATTAAAATCTGTGACAATATCATCTTCATCGAGCAGAATTGCCCCGACATTGTTCTTGGAAAGAAGATCCATTACCAGTTCAAAATCCATATCCTGTGTCCTTTCATGTAAAACACTTCGATCTCTTTTTTATGCTTACCGGTTCTTTTGGTATTGAATCAATACTTCTATAAATCATACCACAAATATAACGAAGCCGCACGCAAAATATGCAAAAATAGCAAAAAACAGCGAAAAGGAAAGAACTGTTTTTGGCGTATTTTGCTGTTTTTGCACAAGTAACGATGTGCTGATCAGATGTCCGGAACAGAAAAAACAAAATGCTGTCAAAAAAGCTGTGAGAGAAATCCCTGTAATTTATAGGGGTTTTGATGCTTTTGAGAAAAATCAATCATATTTTTTTGAATTTTTTCTAAAACTGGCACGCGGGTTGCATATATAAAGGCATAAGCGCAGCAGCTGACAGAAGCTGCAGCATACGAAATGTCGAACAAGGATTTAGCAAAAAGACAGAATAGGATTTGAGGAGGTTACACATGGCACACGCAGCAAGAAACGTCAGACCGCTGAGACTCGGAATGCACACCTACACACTGCATTTCTTCGGATTTGGTGAAAGCTGGGGATTCGGCAAGGATTATTTCTTTGATCAGGTTATGTCCCTGTATGAACTGATGGATCTCTGTGACGAACTGAAGCTGGACGGTCTGCAGCTGACAAAGGTTGATCTGATCGCAAGCGGCGCTGAGGATCCGTATTCAACAGAAAACTGCCAGAAGATCGGCGCATATGCAAAAGAAAAGAACCTGTTCATCGAGTTCAACTCTTCCTTCAATGCAGGCAGCGACTCCCGCGTTAACTGCACAGTTGAAGAGGCGCTCCGCATCGGCCATGATCTTGGCGCAGAACTCGTCAAGTTCAGCCTTGACATCAAGCGCCCGCTGAAGTTCTACGGATCCTGCATGCATCCGGAAGTTATGAAGCAGATGGCAGTCCGCTACGAAGAGTTCGAAGCTGCTAAGCCGCTTATCGAGAAATACGGCATGCAGGTTGCAATCGAGAATCACACAGATACATTCGCAGACGAGATCCTCTGGATCGTCGACAAACTCAACCATCCACTCATTGGAACCTGCGTTGACACAGCAAACCCGCTGCAGGTTATGGAAAATCCGTCCTACGCAATGGAGAAGATGCTCCCGAGAGCATACTGCATCCACTTCAGCGACGACATCATCATCGTCGATCCGCTCGGCGTTCATGACATCGGCGCGGCACACGGCCAGGGTTCCTACGACTGTCCGAGAATGATCCAGGAAGTCCGGATGAAATCTCCGATGGAGAAAATCATCCTCGAGAACGAAATCGCATTCAAGAGCATCGACGAGCCAATTGAAGAGGCAAGAGAGCGCGAGATGGAAGCGTTCAAAGAGAGCGTACGTTACCTGCGTGACGAATGTGGACTTGGCCTTAAGGGCAGATAAAAATGGCATTCAACATTCCAGAGAACTGTTGAATAGCTTGGAAATAGAAAGGTAAAAAGAAAAGGGGGAAAAACACATGTTACCACTGAAACTGAAAATTATCGCTGGTATCCTGATTCTGATCGACCTTGCATACTGCATCGGCATCGGATTTAAGACAAAAGGACAGTCCGAGAACGCAGAGGACTATTTCATCGGCGGTAAGAAGACAGGTACAATCCTGCTGACACTGACAGCATGGGCAAGCTTCTCAGGTGCCGGAAACTTTATCGGACAGGCAGGACGAGGCGCACTCGAAGGCGCAAGTGCTTACTGGCTGTATCTCGGCGAAGGTTTCTGCGGCGGTATCCTGATGGGATACGTGATCGCACCGTACATCGCAAGATTCCGCTACATGTCCATGCCGCATCTGATCTCTGATTATCTGGCAGGCGGCGACGTCACAGTCCGCCGGATCGGCGGTGTCGCAGCGCTTATGCCGAACGCAGTATGGCCGGCATCCCAGATCATGGGTGTTGCATACGTTATCCAGCAGCTGTTCGGAATCGACTATCGTATCGCAGTTATCGTCTGCGGCGCGATCTTCATTCTTTACACAACAACCGGTGGTGTTAAAGCAGTTATTTATGCTGACGCGTTCCACGGTGTCATCCAGATGATTCTGGCGGCATTCGTTATCTACTTCGGTCTTCGTTCTTTCGGAGCGAACTTCCCGGGACTGTTCAAGCATGTTGCTGAAATCGATCCGTCCCACGCGGACCTGTTCAAGAACGGACCGCTGACGAACCTGACCGGATTCCTGACCGGACTTGTAGGCGCAACCTCCAACCCGATCTTCTGGAACCGTGCATTTGCGGCAAAAGACGTCGCAACAGCGAAGAAGGCATACGGCTTCACATTCTTCTGCAACATCATCATGGTATTCCTGATCCTGACCATCGGTATCTCCGCATGGACCATGAACCAGGAAGTTGGTGACCAGGCGCTCGTATGGCTGATCGTTAACAAGATGCCGTCCTTCTGTTCAGTACTTCTCGGTGTCGGCGTTCTGGCAGCCTGCCTCTCCTGCGCAGATACACACCTGAACTGTGCAGCAGCGAACATCGTTACAGATATTATGGATCCGCGCAATGAACTTCCGCCGGAAAAAGCGGTTAAATACGGCTCCATCGCAACATTCTGCACTGGTGTTTTCGCAATCTTCGCAGGACTGTTCGCGAACTTCATCTACCAGCTGGGTACTTTCGGTTACACCATCTGCGGCGGCGTGCTGATTCCGGCGTTCGTCATCGGCCTGATTTATCGTGACCGCAAGTCTGAGGCATTCCGCTCCAAACTGAGCGTCCATGCATTCAAGGTTGGTATGGGACTCGGCGTTGTTGTCGGCCTCGCATTTGAGATCGTTCCGTCACTGCACGGCCTGATCGGCGGCGGCGTTATCCCGGCTATCATCGTAACAGCACTCGGCATGGTTATTTCCAACAAGTTCTTCACGGACCAGACCTGGAAGTGATTAGAATTAAAAATAAAATC
>JAFRGW010000152.1 GCA_017433615.1 Eubacterium sp. | reverse complement strand
GCCTGCATAAATAACCTACAGAGTTCTCCTTATATTATGTTTTTGGTAAGAAACTTTATCGACAGGAAAAAGCGGCCGAGGAGTGTACTTTCCAAAGTATCTCTGCCAAGAATAAGGCCCAGAAAACTTAAAGCCCAGCACAGAAGTATACAATAGACGACTCCTTTGAGAAAGCCGGTTACGCTGCCGCCTATCTCATCGAGGGTCTCCATGATTGGAAGACGCAGCGAGAGATTGAAAAGATTTGCAATCGCCACAATCAGCATTAACAGCAGAAGGAATGCGATGACAGTTCCGAAAACATATGAAAGCGAGTCACAGAGCGTGTCGGAGACGGCAGACTGGAGGTCAGCGCCCGAGCTGTCACTCAGTTCAACAGCCCTGCTGGCCAAAGTCCGAGCTGAAGCTTTAGAGAGCCCTGCGTATATTACACAGTTATAGGCATAGTCATATCTCAGGGAGGGATCTTCGGCGAGAATGTCATTTTCCTGCAGTGACAGCTGAACCGCAGATTCCCGGCCGCCTGCTGTTTCCTGCGAAGAAGAGGGGTACGGATCTGCCGTCTGACACCGGGAAGCGGCCCATGCTCCGACCGCGGAGGTTCCGCTTGCACAGGAATTTTCCAAGACAAGTGTGCCGGCCTCCGGCACGTAGACGAGCGGGGTAAGTGTGCCTTCTGTCCGGTTCAGAAACATCAGTCCAACCGCCTCAGCCTGCAGCTCCCTGCACCAGAGCGGCGCCAGTTCTTCTGCACGAATACCCTCCGGCTCCCCTTCCAGGATCACATGATCGATCCCCTCGAAATGTACAACCGGATATGTGCAATATGTTTCTGCCGGATTATGGCTTTTCTGTCCGGATGACGGCAGTTTTGTCTGCCGCCGTACACCTTTCGGCTCCTGCACAGATTCACTCCGGATGACAGTGGACACCGGCAGCTTCACTTCTGTGATTGCCACAGGGCGCGGCATGGTTACGGTTCCGCGATATACCGGCACGGGAGATGTCTGGAAATCCTGCCGGCACACCGGCTCTGCTTCTGCTGAACGGATCTCTGCCGGGACTGATTCTGACGAAGCCGGACAAATATCTGCCGGATCCGGTTCTCCCGAAGCCAGGCCTGACTCCACGGGGGCAGACTCTGCTGAAGCCAGACATATTTCCACCGGGACCGGTTCTGCCGCACCGGAAACGCGTACTGTGACAGTTCCCTCCTGCATACTATTCCGGGCCGCATAAAATGCCGCTGCGCTCATTGTCGCATTGCCGCAGAATTCACCGCCTGCCATGCGCAGGGCGATGTCACAGAATTTCCGGTCGTCCGCGCTTTGTTTAGAAAGTGTGAGAAATCCCACCTGCTCCGCATCGGGCTCCCGCTGCATCAATTCCGCCGCAATAAAAGGCTGAGACGCCTCCTCGACAGGCGTCTCAACCAGGATCGTGATGTTCCCGGTCGGATCCATCACGTGATATTTGATTTCGTTTCCTTCAACTACAGCCGTAAGACTCATATAGGGAAACCTTCTTTCTTTTGTAAATCGCGAAGTGCTTATTCCGTCTTCTCAGTTATTCTGATAATTACGCAGGAACTGTTTCGTGCGCTCCTGGGTCGGTGTACCGAATACCTGCTCCGGATCGCCCTGCTCAACGATGTAACCGCCATCCATAAAGATCACGCGGTTGCTGACCGCACGGGCAAACGGCATCTCATGTGTAACGACGACCATGGTCATCTTCTCCTCAGCCAGCTGACGGATGACCTTCAGAACCTCACCGGTCAGTTCCGGATCCAGTGCACTGGTCGGCTCATCAAAAAACAGGATCTCCGGCTTCAGCGCAAGTGCGCGTGCAATGGCGACACGCTGCTGCTGTCCGCCGGAAAGCTGACAGGGATAGTAATCTGCGCGCTCGTGCAGATCCATCTTTTTCAGCAGTTCCATGGCCTCTTCACGCACCTGCTCACGCGGCCGTTTCTGCACACGCACCGGTGCATCCATGACATTTTTCAGAACGGAATAATGCGGAAACAGGTTGAAGTTCTGGAACACCAGACCAAAATACCGCTTAAACTGCTTCATTGACGCGTGATCCGCATAAACAGCCGCGCCATTCGCATCATTTTTTACCGCTGCCTGATCCATGTACTTGATTTCACCGGAATCAATTGTCTCCAGAAATGTCGCACACCGCAGCAGCGTACTCTTACCGGATCCGCTCGGTCCGATAATGCTGACGACCTCACCCGCGTCAACCTGCAGGCTGATGTCGTGCAGAACCGTAAGATCACCAAATGACTTCTTAATGTTATTCATTTCCAGAATCATGCCGACATCACCTCCTTATTTATAATAATCAAATGCCTTCTCGATGCGCTCCATCACAAAGGCCACGACATAGTTTGCAACGAAATAGAATACACCCGCGATCACAAACGGTGTAAATGAGGTCTGTGAAGCCGCAATCTGCTTTGCCAGTGAGAAAATCTCATTATAAGCAAGTGTAAATGCCAGCGATGTATCTTTGACAAGTGTAATAATCTCATTTGTCACAGAGGGAAGAATCGTCTTAATTACCTGCGGAAGTATAATCCGGAAAAACGTCTGAACCCGGCTGTATCCGAGCACCTCAGCGGCCTCATACTGGCCTTTTGGAATCGCGTCAAATCCGCCGCGGTAAATCTCAGCGAAGTAAGCCGCGTAATTCATCGCAAAACCGATCAGAATCGCCGTGAAACGGTAACCTCTGATATTGGCTCCAAACAGATAATACGGGCCGAAATACCAGACCAGCAGCTGCAGCATCAGCGGTGTTCCGCGCATGATTGCAATATAGATTTTCGTGATCCCCTGTACGATCTTAAAGCGGGATCTGCGCAGAAGCATGACGATCATACCCAGCGGAAGCGAAAACAGAATTGTCAGGAAGAAAATCGCACAGGTACGCAGCGCACCCTCGCCCATCGTCGATAACATTGTAGATAGTGACATGTAATACCCCATTCCTCCGCCGGACACCGGCGGTGCTCTCTTTTTAGTAAGAAAAGGGCAGATCCCTTACGGGGTCTGCCCCTGTCTATTATATGTTTTGCTTTATTCCTCGCCTGCGATCAGGAATGCGCCTGCGGTCATATCGATTGCGATTGCATCGATTGCGCCGGCCTTCAGATCGTTGAATGCGATGGTGTAAGTCTCATAAACCTTGAGGTCGCCAAAGGTATCTGCCAGCTCTTTCTGGCTGTCCTCAAGCATATCTGCTGCGGAAGTAGCTGTCTGCACGCCGACGATCTTGCCTTCCAGATCAGCGAGTGTCTTGATGCCGGAATCAGCTGCTACCAGGATACCCTGTGTATTGTTGGAGTATGTGATGCCCCATGTGTAGTCGTCTTCACGGCCCTCTTTGGTAAATCCGGACCAGATGCAGTCGCAGCTGCCGGCATTGAGCTCAGCGTCCTTTGCGTCCCAGTTGAACGGAACTGCTTCATAGCCCCATCCCATGTAGTCACAGACAGCCTGTGCCATCTCTACGTCAAATCCACCGACACTGCCGTCGTCCTGCAGATAAGAATACGGCGGATAGTCGAGGTCAAATCCATGTTTGAATGTAAAGCTGCTGTCGCCGGAACCTTCTTCTGCGATCTCATCGTCCTTGATGTCCTCTGCCTTCAGGCAAAGATAATCTTTGATATCCGGATACTTCTCGCCGATCTCAGCGTAGGTACCGTTCTTAACAAGTGCCTTGACTGCGCCGTTAACCTGCTCCATCAGCTCTTCATCGCCCTGACGGAAGCCGATTGCATAAGACTCAACGCCGAGGTCCTCATCGAGGAATACATATGGCTGATCAGAAGCTGCTGAGGATGCAGAGGATCCGCCGCCGCATGCTGTCAGTGAGAGCATCATAATGCCCGCAAGAAGGATACTAAGTTTCTTTTTCATGTTACTTCTCCTTTTCAGATCGGTATTCTTCCCAATTCTTCCTAATAAATGTGTGTCACTCTGTCGCGACACCACTGTTGCAGTGTACCACATCACCAAGGTAAAGTAAAGAAAAACAGGGCCGATGGTCCTGTTTTTCTCAAGAATCAAAACAAATTCTCACAGTATGCGGCTGCTGCGCATCCAAATGCCGGCAGTTACTCCGCAGGCTGCGCATCCAAATGCCGGCAGTTATTCTGCAGGCCGCACATCCAATGCCGGCAGTTATTCTGCAGGCATCCCATTCACAATATCGATCCCGTTGCTGGTCCCGATTCTCGTCGCGCCGGCTTCCAGCATTGCCTTCGCACTCTCCCAGTTCCGGATGCCGCCGGAAGCTTTGACTGAAACGTCCGGCCCGACGGTATCCTTCATCAGTTTTACATCCTCTGCCAGTGCCCCGCCGGTGCCGAATCCGGTACTTGTTTTAATGAAATCCGGCTTCACGTCTTTTGCGATTTCCGCTGCCGCCCGGATCTCCTCTTTCTCCAGATAGCAGGTGTCAAAGATCACCTTGACCTTCCGGCCTTCCGCATGTGCCGCGTCCGTCATCGCCTGCATTTCCTCGCGGATATAGGCGAGATTGCCGCTTTTCAGCTGTCCGATGTTCAGGACATAATCAATCTCTTCTGCACCGTCAGCCATCGCAAGTTTTGCCTCGGCGACCTTCTCTGTGATGGTCAGCTGCCCCAGCGGAAATGCGACGACCGAGCAGGTCTTCACGCCTGTACCGGCCAGCAGTTCTGCCGCGTGTTTCACCTGCACCGGGTTGACGCACGCCGATGCAAAATGATGCTCCGCCGCCTCTTTGCAGAGTTTCTCAATGTCCGCGTCTGTTGCGAATGCTTTCAGGTTTGTGTGGTCGATCATCGATGCGACCTGGGATTTTGTGTATGTCATGTCTGTGTAAATTCCTTTCTATACATTTGAGAACCGTTTTTGTTTCCGCGAAGCTACGCTGTATACTCCTGCGCTTTTATGTATTTCGGCCAAATTACGATTCTATCTTAGATTAGCCGGTATTTGTCTTCGCTGCAAGGGTTTCCTGCACAGCAGTTTTCGATTATAATAAATCAAGAATCTACGCTGACACATACATTCAGTTCATGGCGCGTGACGTATCAAGCATTCGGCAAGGAGAAATCAAATGAAACTGGTACAATTTGACGGCATCCCGCAGAAAGGCTCCCGCCTCGTATACGGCACCGGCGTCCCGGCCACCTGGAATGACGACCGGGGATATGCTTTTGAGACGCTGGATCTCGCCTGGGAAGCAGGATTCCGCACCTTTGACTCCGCAAACCGTTACGGACACGCAGAAGAAAATCTGGGCGCATGGATGGAAGCCCGCGGTGTGCGTGATCAGCTCGTTCTTCACGACAAGGGCTGCAATCCGGGTGAAAACGGCTCCACGGACGTTCTGTCCGGTGACTCCATCCGTGCATTCGTCGAAGAGTCCCTCCGCCGGCTCCGAACCGACCACCTCGATTTTTATCTGCTGCACCGCGACGACGAATCCGTCCCGGTCGGCGAGGTAATTGAAACATTTAATGCACTGCATGAAGAAGGAAAAATCACCCGTTTCGGCGGCTCCAACTGGCGGATGCAGCGTATTCAGGAGGCAAATCAGTACGCTAAAGAACACGGGCTTATCGGTTTTACCGCGGTCAGCCCCTGCTACAACATCGGCGACTACGTAGATGACCCGTTCGGCGGCAGCATTGCCCTGACCGGCAGTCCGGAAGGAGAAGCCTACCGCGCATGGCTGGCAGAACAGACGGAATATGACCTCGTCATCTCCACCTACTCCGCACTCGGCCGCGCATTCTTCAGCGGCAAATACCGCACGGATGGGACGACACCGCCGATTGAGGAATGCATGCTGCCTCAGCCGATTTGCGAATACGGCCGCGAGGATAACTACGCACGCCTCGCCCGCATGGAGCAGTTCGGCGCAGAGCGCGGCCTCTCTGTCGCACAGATCGCGATCGCGTGGCTCATCAACCAGCCGCTGTACGTCTATCCGATCGTCAGCCCGACTGGAAAACACATTCAGGAAATCGTTGATGCCGCAGATGTGGTATTGACACAAGAAGAAGTAAACTGGCTGAAGAACGGGAAATAAATTCGTTTGTTATGAAAAGAGGTTTTGTTATGAAAAAATGCATACGACGCATCTCGTTTCTTCCTGTCTCGCCGGCTGCCCTGACTGCCTTCCTGCTTGCAGCCATACTGGCACTGCTTCTTCTGCCCGGCACCGCTGTATCCGCCGCGGCGAAAACAATCGTCCCGAAGCAGGAAACTGCTTACAACATCGACAACGGAAGCAAAAGCCTTTCCTGGAAGATC
>JAFRGW010000151.1 GCA_017433615.1 Eubacterium sp. | reverse complement strand
GCATTGGCTAACATCATTTTAGGAGAAGAAGAACAGAAAGTAATGGCTTTTTTAATCTGGCGGAGATTGGCTAAATAAATCCAGCTCGCAGTGGTTACATTAAATCGGCGTTAGATGGTCAAATTCTTCCGCCGCTAACAAAATTAAGAAAACTACGATTTTTAGCACATTAAAGAATAATGCAAAAATGGAAACTGGCGCAAAATAAAAGAAAGCTCCCGAGAATTCGGGAGTTTTTCTACACGGCTACTGGTCTCCAAATTAAGGTGAAGATATGGCATCGAGCAAAGAGTATCTGGATTTCATATTGGAGCAGCTTTCCGGGCTGGATGAGATTTCATACCGTGCCATGATGGGAGAGTACATTCTCTACTATCGCGCCAAAATAGTCGGCGGTATTTACGATGACCGGTTTCTGGTAAAACCTGTTGCGTCCGCTGTGGCGATGATGCCGGATGCAGATATGGAATTGCCGTATGAAGGCGCGAAAGAAATGCTGCTTGTAGACACTGTAGAGAACCGGGAGTTCCTGGAAGAACTGCTGAATGCGATGTATGATGAATTGCCGGCTCCAAAGAAAAAGAAGAAGTGAGTAAGCAATGAAGTTTGGATTTTCATATGTGGGATTGATTTTCCTTGCCATGCTGATGCTGCCAAACATCATTTGGACAAAGAATCAGCCGGAAAATTATGAAAAATATGTTGTTAATGAAAATAAGATGTTGCTGGCCTTCGAGAGAATCGGAGAGGTGCTGGTTTCTTGTGTTGCCCTCATTTTTGCAGATTTCAATTTCAGGTCATGGTCAAACTGGTCATGGTGGCTGGTGGCAGCTTTTGCGCTGATGGTGCTGTATGAGGTTTTCTGGATCAGGTACTTCAGAAGCGAGAAGACTATGAAGGATTTTTACAGCAGCATCCTTGACATACCGGTTGCAGGAGCAACACTGCCAGTGCTGGCATTCCTGCTGTTGTCTATATATGGAAAGAATATTATTCTTGGAGTTGCTGTTCTGATTTTAGGGATTGGACATATTGGAATTCATTTGATGCATAAGAAGGAAATCGAGCAATGACCATTCTACCCATTTTGTCGTATCTTGTATCTATTAATATTGCTTCGTTTTTTCTGTTCGGGTTTGATAAATGGAAAGCGGTTCACGACCAGCGGAGGATCAGAGAAGCGGTATTATTTGGTCTTTCTATCTGTGGTGGCTCAGTTGGCGGCCTGCTGGCGATGTATTTATTTCATCATAAGACGCGGAAACCGGCATTTAAGTACGGAATTCCGGTGATATTGATTCTGCAGATTGTAATTATTTGGTTTCTGATGAGATGGTTTCCGGAACACTGATGAGAGTGATATAGTGGGAAATAATATGAAAAATGGTGCAAAAAAAGCAATTGTATTTTCAATCATTGTGTTAGCAGTTTTATTCTCAGGATGCAGTGAAAAAATGCAGAATTCTGATTCTTCTGCCAAAAATGAAAACGCCGGAAAAGCAGAGTTGCAGGAGGTAGTTATCACTTCTGACAATTTACAGGATGGCAGATGGGAAGATCAGATTACGAATACCGAAAAAGGTGACAATGTCTCTCCACAGCTTTCATGAGATGCAGTGGATGGTGTAGCGTGTTATGCAATTGTAATGATTGATCCGGACGGAAATAACTGGCTTCACTGGATTGAAACAGACATCAGGAAGACGGATATTAAGGAAGGCTTTACGACAGAAGGAGAAGGTTCCGGTAAATATATCGGTCCATACCCGCCGGAAGGAACGCACCGGTATGACGTGTATGTATTTGCACTCAGAGAAAGCAGGGTACTGGAATCCATTCACTTTGATGCCGGAGGGAATGATCCGGATGGAATTCTGCAGGAACTGACCGTTACGGAAGACGGTAGAAATGATAATTGTATCGGATATGGAATGCTGGAAGGTACTTATGAGAGCGCCCGGCAGGAAGATCTTTCGCAGGAAAGCGCTGCTGAAACGCAGTTGAAAGACGAGGAGAAACAGGATATGAAGCTGAAGATCGGGGACACAGAAATCCCGGTAAGCTGGGAGAAGAATGATTCTGTAGATGCGCTGGGGGAATTAATAAAGGAAGGACCGTTAAGCATACAGATGTCTATGTATGGCGGTTTCGAGCAGGTCGGTTCAATCGGCCAGGCCATTGTGCGTAATGATCAGCAAACTACGACGAAAGCTGGTGACATCGTTCTGTACGCTGGAGATCAGATCGTTGTCTTTTATGGATCTAATTCCTGGGCGTACACCCGGCTTGGCCATGTGAATCTCGATGAAGGTGAGATGACAGAACTGCTGGGAAATGGAGACGTTGTAATAACACTTCAGAAGGAGAAGTAAGATGCGGGTATTGATCTTAAACGGAAGTCCCAGACCAAAGGGGCATACAAAGCAGATGATTCAGGCATTCTGCGAAGGACTTGAAGAAGCCGGTCACGAATGGGATGTCTTTGATGTCTGTAAAATGAACATTCACGGATGTCTTGCGTGTGAATACTGTCACACAAAAGGGAACGGACAATGTATACAGGAAGATGACATGCAGAATATTTATCAGAAACTTTCTGAGGCCGGGATGCTCGTGATTGCATCTCCGATTTACTATCATAATATGTCCGGTCAGCTGAAATGCGCGATTGACCGCTTCTATGCGGCGGCATATCCGGTTAAGCCTCCAAAACTGAAAAAAGTGGCTATGTTTCTGAGTTCCGGAGAACCTGATATGTACGACGGTGCGCTGTTCTCTTATCAGGGGGATTTTCTGGATTTCCTGAAGCTGGAAGGAATGGGCGTGTTCACAACGAAGGGTTATGATCCGGGGTTGTCGGAGGAGAAACGTGAGGAGCTGCAAGCGTTTGGGGCTTCCCTGAAACATTGACATCTTTATTTAACAGAGAACGAGGCTGCGCAGATGGAAACCACATACCTTTCAGACTTAAAATATCCGAAATTCTATCCGGTATCATCTGCGAATCTGAAAACATACCTGGGCGGGAAAGGAAAGTCAACCGGTACTTCGGATAGTTACGCAGATAAAGGATTGTCTAATGTATAAGTAATGTTTGAGAGGATCCGAAGAAATGAATGAATACATCACAACCTACACTGGTATTCATATTGTTCCATCCAATCCGTCTCCGGAGGAGATCTGCATTGATGATATAGCGCATGCACTTTCCATGCTATGTAGAGGAAACGGCCATGTAAAGACATTCTGGTCAGTGGGCCAGCATTGTATTGCCTGCGCGAAAGAGGCGGCGGCACGAAACCTGCCGGATCGGATTGTACTGGCCTGTCTGCTGCATGATGCGGGTGAATGTTATCTGTCCGACGTGCCGCGTCCGGTTAAAAAGACACTGCCTACTTATTCCGAAACGGAAGAGCGACTGCTTTCCGTGATCTACGAGAAGTATCTGGGATCGGATCTGACGGAGGAAGAATCACATGCAGTGAAAGAGATCGACAATGCGCTGCTCTGGTACGATCTGGAGAAGCTTCTGGGTGAGTTCCGGTCGGGGAAGAGCCCGGAGATTCACATCGATCTGTCCTACGAGGTACAGCCTTTCATCGACGTTGAAGAGGAATACCTGGATCTTTTTTATCGGTACTCCGGTGTTGAAAAACCATAGACAGTCTGTATTGAGAATCTGAAAGTGAAATTGCCTGATCAATTATGAAAATACTTGTATTGAAAAGCAGTGGAAATAAAAACGGGTCTTCTACAATTCTTGCGCGAGAATTTATTCGCGGCGCACAGGAAAAGGGTCATCTGATAACAGAATATGATCTATGCGGAAAAGATATCCGGCCTTGCATTGGATGCAATGCATGCGAAATGAGCGGACCATGTATCCAGAAGGATGATTTTGAATTAGAGCTAAAGGGAATGCTTTTGGATACGGATATGATTGTTTTTGTTATGCCGGTTTATTATTATAATTGGCCGGCACAGTTAAAAACCGTTGTGGATCGATTTTACAGCTTTACCATGGAATTGGGCAGTATGCATAAGAAAACAGTGATGCTGGCAGTTGCATGGGACAACACAGAGGAAGTATTCAAAATCACGAAAACATATTATGAAACACTCTGTAAATACAAACCCTTCAAAGATTGCGGGGCTATTTATGGAGGTGGATGCGGGACACCTGAGATGACAAGACGCACCACGTATCCGCAGAAGGCATATGAATTGGGGAGAAGCATTTAAGAATAGAAGTGTATCATTTCTTTAGCACTAAATTGCCGGATTTTATAGGCAGCTGCTAAATCTTTATGAAGGGAGAGATCCATGTCCAAAAGAATTGTTATAGTATTATTGCTGATGCTTTTGGTGATCGGTTTTCCTGCAAATCAGGTTATAGCATCTAATGGCAATGCGGTTAATATGAGAGTTGGGGACGAGTCGTTTGAATGTACATTTTATGAGAATGATACAGCAAAAGCACTTCTTGAATCCATGCCGGTAAAGTATAAGATGTCTGAACTAAACGGCAATGAGAAATACAAGTATCTTAGCGAAGAACTTCCGACAAATGAGAAAAATGTCAAACATATCAAAGCCGGAGACATCATGCTTTATGGATCTGATTGTCTGGTGGTTTTTTACAAATCTTTCAACACGTCCTACGAATATACTCCCGTAGGATATGTTAGAAATCCGAGAGGTTTAGAGAATGCGGTAGGAAAGAAGAAAGTAACAATACGGTTTTCGAAGAAAAAGGAAATCGGTTTATCCCGGAAAAGTCTTACGCTGAAACCGGGTAAGACGAAAACAATTAAGTTAAAAGGAGTAAAAGCCTCTAAGGTAAAATGGAGTTCATCGAATAGAAAGATTGCAACAGTAATAAAAGGGAAAATTAAGGCAAAAAGAGCAGGAACGGCGACGATAATAGCAAAATACGGAAAAAAGAAATACAAGTGCAGGGTGTTTGTTTTATAACGAAAAGCGATTAGTAATCTGTAGAAAGAGAGAATTGATATGGATAAGGCATTAGTCACTTATTTTTCCGCTGAAGGAACTACAAAACAGATTGCGGAACGACTCGCAAAAGCAATTGATGCAGATCTTTTTGAGATCATTCCGATGAAAAAATATACTGCCGCGGATATTAAATGGACAAATCCGCTTGCCAGATGTAATCGTGAAAAAATTGGAAGAAAGAACGTACCGGTCACTGGGAAAGTTGAGAATATGTCGGAGTATGATATTATTTTCGTCGGGTTCCCGATTTGGTATGGGTGTGCTCCAAATGTAGTGAATTCATTTTTACAGGAATACGATCTGTCAGGAAAGAAAATCCCAGCATTTGCAACTTCCGGAGGAAGTGGAATCGGCAGAACTGCAGAAAAACTGCGGCCATATGTGACAGGCGGTACTGTCGTGGATGCCAGATTGTTTTCTGCTTCTGCCGGAGAAAAGGAACTTAAAACGTGGGCAGAAACACTGTGAGGATCAGAAAAAAAATCTTGGGTCCCTAATGGGTCCCTTGGGCTTGTGATGATGTGGAAACCCGCATAAAATTAGTGTTTTTCGACTCTCAATCCACTTCGAGTCCCCCCTCGCTACGAAAAAACAGATCCCTTTGAGGGGTCTGTTTTTTATACCAGGTTAAAGATCCCGGAAAGCTTTCACAGGCTTTCCGGTTTTTTTTGCTGCGGAGTTGTTTTTTGAGGGACTTTATTTTACTTGCCCACTGCCGGAGAGAATTCCCTGTTTTTAAAGTTCATTTAAAGTTACGCCAATAAGATAGCATGGAGAGTTTGTTTGTACATTCGTTAACAGGGGAGGTCTGGCATCAATATGGCAGATAAAAAAAGGAAGAGGCAAATCAACAAAAAAACTGTCATGAAACTGGTCGTCACACTTTTTGTTGTGGCAGCTGTAATTGCCGCCGCGGTATTTTTTCTCAGAAAAAAGGTAAAAGAAGAATATGCGGAGGATCCTTCGGAATCGATTCAGACTGCTGAAGTGACAAAAGGCTCTGTGAGCACAACGGTCTATGGGGACGGCACACTTGCAGATGAGGAAACTGAGACGATTACGATTCCGTCCGGTGTGGAACTGACATCACTGGCAGTCAGAAAAGGCGACACGGTTTCAGAAGGTGATCTGCTGGCACAGGTTTCCGGGGAATCGGTGCTCTCTGCGATGGCAGATCTCCAGAATCAGATCGATGAACTGGATGTGCAAATTGAAGAAGCGGCAGACAATGAGGTGTCTGAGAGTCTGACCACAGCCGTGAGCGGCAGAGTAAAACTGATCAACGCGCAGGCAGGGGACGATGTGACGGCAGTTATGTATCAGTCCGGCGCCCTGGCGCTGCTCTCGCTGGATGGCTATATGAAGACTGAGATCGAAACAGATGCGGCAGCGGAGGGCGATGATGTGACTGTTATGGCATCTGACGGAAGTAACTACAGCGGGACAGTGTCTGCAGTTAACGGGAACAGGGCAGTCATTCTTTTGACAGACTACGGTCCGGTTTACCAGGATACAGTTACAGTAACAGACGAAGAAGGGACGGAAATTGGAAGCGGCACGCTGGAAATCAATGACATGCTGAGTATCACCGGTTATGGAGGAACGATCGAGACCGTCAATGTATCACTGGATGAAACAGTTTCGGCTGATGCGGAATTGTTCACACTGACAGATACGGCTTACACAGCCGGCTATGAGACACTTTTGTCCGAGCGCGAAGAGCTGACGGAATCCATGAAAAAACTTGCGGATATTTACAAAAAGGACGCACTTTACGCCGAGATCTCGGGAACAATCAAAAGTGCTCCTGATCTGGAGGAAGAAACCGCCACGGAAGACAGCAGTTCAGAAACGGGAACAACAGATGAAGCATTGACATTTACAATATCACCTGATGAGACGATGACGCTTTCTGTCAGTATCGATGAGACAGATATTCTTTCTCTGGAGGAAGGACAGGAGGCACAGGTTACGATTGATTCGTTGGGGGAAACTGTCTATACAGGTACGATCACGGAAATTGATAAGAGTGGAACAAGTGCGGACGGCGTTACGTCATATACGGCAAGCGTACAGATCAATAAGGAAGAAGGCATGCTCTCCGGAATGAGTGCCACGGCGGCGATTTTAATAGAGAGCGCGGATGACGTTCTGTTGATTCCGACGGATGCACTGCAGAAGACGAGTGCTTCCTACTATGTATATACGTCATATGATGAGGAGACCGGCGAGCTCGGCGGAATGAAAGAAATACAGATCGGTGTATCGGGAACGGAATATACAGAAGTGAAGGAGGGGCTTTCTGAGGGAGAAAGCATCTGCTACGCCGAGGAAGAAACCACGGACAGAGGAATGCAGGGACAGCCTGGCGGCGGTAATTTCGGAGGAGGTATGCCGGACGGCCAGCCAGGAGGCGGTCAGCAGGGCGGGAACCGGCCGGAAGGCGGGGACCGCGGCGGAAATTCCGGAAACAGCGGCCGGCAGGGCGGAAACAGCCAGGGTCCCGGAAGGAGCGGCCAGGGAGGAGCCGGACAGCCATGATCAGAATCAGGGAATTGTGTAAATCATACCAGATCGGAGACGAGGTGATTCATGCACTGGATCACGCGACGATGCACGTAAAAACAGGAGAATTTGTCAGTGTAATTGGTCCCTCCGGAAGTGGAAAATCGACTTTGATGAATATCATCGGCTGTCTGGATGTTGCAGATTCAGGCGAATATTTCCTGGACGGGAGTCCGATCGAGGAATATTCAGAGCATGGTCTGGCTGTTGTAAGAAATCAGAAAATCGGATTTGTGTTTCAGAGTTTTAATCTGATCGCGAAACTGACAGCGGCAGAAAACATTGAGCTTCCGCTGATTTACCAGAAGGTGCGTAAGAAAGAGCGGGACGCGCGTGTGTCAGAGGCACTCGAACGTGTCGGCCTGACCAAAAGGGCAAATCATTTTCCGACGGAGCTTTCCGGCGGCCAGCAGCAGCGTGTCGCGATTGCGCGTGCAATTGTCACAAAACCGTCGCTGATTCTTGCTGATGAGCCGACAGGAAATCTGGACTCAGCCACAAGTGAAGAGATCATGACATTGTTCCACGAATTACACGAAAACGGAAATACGATTCTTCTGATTACACATGATCAGGAGGTTGCGATTCAGGCAGAGCGCATGATCCGGATCCGTGACGGGAGAGTAACGGAGGTGACAGGATGATACAGTCCGCAAAAATGGCGGTGAAGTCCATCGGGAGCAGCAAGATGCGGGCCTTTTTAACGATGCTCGGCATTATCATCGGTGTGATGGCACTTGTGATCCTTGTCAGCCTGGTGAACGGTTCCAGCCGCTCTGTTTCAGATCAGATCTCACGTCTGGGCAGTAATCTGATCACGGTCACGATTTCCGACAATAAAGGAAATCCGGTTTCGCTGGAAGATCTGGACACATGGACGGAGGAAAAAGCAGCGGGCGCTGCTGCGGCGTATGCACAGGAAAGCCTGACAGCGAAATATGGCGGAACAAGCGAGACGGTCAGCGTATACGGGACCGTTCCGGCCTGCTATGACATTCAGGGCCTGGAGCTTCTCCTCGGCCGTTTCCTGAAACGTTCGGATGTAGAGAATCATACAAACATCTGTATCATCAACGAGAATACAGCTTCAGAACTGATCGGTTTTACAGACTGCCTTGGAGAAGTGATCTCGCTTGATGGCGTGCGTTTCACGGTGGCGGGGGTGCTCAAAGATGATGACCAGTCATTGACAGGCATGTTTGGAAGCAGCTCGCTGGTCGCATATATACCGTACACGTCACTGATCCGGATCAGTGATTCTGTTACAAGTGAGGTGACCTCATTTTATGCTGCGGCTGCTGACGGTAAGACAGTAGATGAGACAAAGACACAGCTGACAGAAATACTTCTTGACCGGTTCGAAGCGGATGAAGATGCTTTTGAAGCAGAATCCCAGGATGCGCTTGAGGACACAATGGGCAGCGTCACAAATATTCTGACGATCCTGCTCGGCGGCATAGCAGCAATTTCACTCATCGTCGGCGGTATCGGAATTATGAATATTATGCTGGTGACGGTAACGGAGAGAACAAGGGAAATCGGCATCCGAAAGGCAATCGGGGCGGACCGCAGTGTGATCCTTCAGCAGTTTCTGATGGAAGCAGTCATTCTTTGCATGATGGGATGTGTGATCGGTATCTTTCTGTCCTGGTGCATCCTGCAGCTGATCACGATCGTCGTGTCGAGTCTGGATATGCAGTTTCAAATGGACGGAACAGTTGTGCTGATCGCAGTCGGGTTCTGTTTTGTGATCGGAATCATTTTCGGCCTGTATCCGGCCAACAAAGCGGCGAGGATGAAACCGATTGATGCGCTGCACTATGACGGCTGATCTAAAAACAGCTGAACAGATGAAGGAATCAACAGACCTGACAAAGAACGGGAAGAGAAAAATGGAAAAGCAGAAGAAAAAAAAGAGAAGGATCAGGTGGTGGATGCTGCTGCTTGCAGCTTTGCTCGCGGCAGGCGGTGTTCTGCGATATATGTCTTTGAATGCGGAAAAGAAAAAGGAGTCTTCTGTCGCGGTCAGTGAAGAAGTGATTGCGAAAGAGGCAGAGATCGTCTCCATGAAGAAAAGCATAACCGCGGGAGGATCACTTAGTGAAGATTCTGCAGTATCCGTGTCGCTGCCTGAAGGAATCGTGCTTGAGAGATACATGGTTTCTGACGGAGATCTTGTGGAAAAAGGCGATCTGATCGCAAAAGCAGATAAAAACTCAGTCCTTGAGACGATCCGCTATATTCAGGAACAGATGACAGAACTGGATCAGAAAATCGAAGAAGAGAGTGCCAATGATACCACCGCCGTTACTGCGTCTTCGGGCGGCCGAGTGAAGGCGGTTTTTGCGGAATCCGGCGAAACAGTGATGCAGACCGTAATTGTCGATGGCGCGCTCATGCTGCTCTCTCTGGACGGACTGATGGCGGCAGATTTTAAAACCAATGCGGATGTAAGTGCAGGAGACAGTCTTACGGTGATCCTGTCAGACGGCACAGAACTGACAGGAAAAGTGACACAGATGAATGACGGAACGGTCACGGCTGTGATCAGTGACGCATATGGGACATATGGCGAAAATGTCACTGGATTTACCGGGGACGGGACCGGGCTGGGCAGCGCGGCTCTGTATATACACAGAGAACTAAAGATCACTTCTGTGGAAGGGACAGTTTCGTCAATTGCAGTCAGTCTCAACGAACAAGTCGATGAGGGAGATACACTTCTGTATGTGGAAGAGGCGGAACATACATCTGTTTACAGTGCACTGAAGCAGCAGAGGGGTGTGCTCGAAGAGCAGATGAAGCGTTTGTTTGAGATCTATCAGACCGGTGAGATCTGCAGCCAAACAGCAGGTGTGATTTCCGGCCTGAACGAGGATCTGCTCACTGCAGTCGAGGAGGAACAGGACAGTACGGAAGAATCAGAGTCCGACAGCGTACAGAGCGAAAGTGAGACTGCAGAGGCGGTTTCTTATAGTGTGGAAAGCAGCATAATACAGGCAGATGCTGCAGCCGCAGTCGTATCGGTAAGACCCGTTGGTAATATTGTGACGACCGTAAGCAATGTGGCACAGGGAGTGCTGACAAGTACGGGAACCGGAGATGGAAACAGCGAAACCGGAGATGGAAACAGCGAAACAGAGGATGGAAACAACAAAACAGAAGATGAAAACAGTGGGACGGAAGGCGGAGACAGCTCTGCCGGAAGTGATTCATCAGGAAATACAGAAGAAGGAGATCAGACAGACACCGGCGGGCAGGAGACAGACCCGACGGACACCTCCGAAGAAGGATTGAACGGCACATTTCTCGCAGAAATTAAGGCTGTCAGCGGAAGTACTGTGACGCTTTTCCTGAATCAGGCAGATCAGCCAGTTGATTTCTCGCAGGCGACGATTACAGATGCTGCAGGAAATGCAATCGGGGTGAGTGAACTGGGTGCAGGAGATATTCTTTCTGTAACGTTTGAAAACGGAGTCGCAAAAACAGCTGTCAGGCGCTATGATGCCGATGCTTCTTCCGACGGAACTGAAGACGCGGAAAGTGGAAGCAGTTCCGGCGGGGACAGTTCTGCCGACAGTTCCGGCAGCAGTTCCGAAGGAAGCAGTCAGAAAGATCGTTCTGCGCAGCAGGATAAACAGGACAAAAAGCAGGAACAGAAAAGCGGAGACACAGAAAAAAAACAGCAGAAAAGTGCTTCAGGCGCACCATCCGGTCAGAAGTCGGCAGGCAGTGCGTCCGGTCAGAAATCAGCGGATACGAATGCGTCAGGAACCGGCGTCGACGGGGAAATAACACCCGAAGAAGAGGCGGTCTCAGCATTTACAGTTTCCGAAACAGAAGTATATCAGTGTGTGCCGCATGAAAAAATCTCACTCGCGGCGATGGTAGACGAACTTGATATCAGCAGTCTCAGGCTTGGACAGGAAGCAGAGATCATGCTGGATGCCATTCCGGGAAAGACGTTTACCGGCGTCATAACCGCGATTGATCTGAATAATGAAGATGAGGATAGTTCCGACAGCAGTGCCGGTGGTTCTGCTGCTTCCGGAAACACAAAATATAATGTGACGGTTACACTTGACCGCACAGAGCAAATGCTGCAGGGAATGAATGCCAGTCTTGTTTTTGCGGAAGAAAGTGCAGACTGCCTGTCCGTACCTGCGGAAGCCCTGTCAGAAGAGGGAACAGAAACCTACGTATATACCGGATATAATGCAGAAACAGATGAGCTGACGAATCCGGTAAAGGTGGATACCGGTATGGCTGACGGCACAAATGTAGAGATTCTGTCCGGCCTGGACGAGGGACAGCAGATTTATTATAAATACGCAAACGGGTTGGAATATAGATTTTTATAGGGAAATAACTATAAGTAAATCGGAGAACAAAAAGACTGTGAGGACGGTGAAACGGGAGAATCAGAAGCATGAAGAGCACGAGAAGAGCCTCGTATCAAAAAAGATCTGTCGTAAGGGAAATAGCAGGCTTTCTGCTTCTTATACTTATGTTTCTTGCAGACTTGTTTAACAAAAACAGACAGGTTTTCTTTTTCCCGTTTGCGATGATATGGTACGAGCTCTTTTTGCGAATCTTTACAGGTACAGGCTTGTTTTTCGGACTGTTTTACCTGCTGGGCTTTTCTTTTGTATCAGGGCTGCTGACGGCAGTCCTGACAACTGTTTTTTCCGAAACGGTTAACCGGGTGCTGGCAGGATCCATAGCGGGCGTTTTGTTGTTCTATTTTTCTCTGGAATATCTGGTCTATGACGCGTTCGGAAAGTATATGACACCCAGAAATATATTCCTCGGCGCCGGCGATGTCACAGGAAATTATGGCGGGACGGTCCTGACTGCCTTATTAAGAGGGATTTTGAAAATTCTGGTATTTGCACTTCCCCTGATCTGGTACAAATGGAGGGGAGAAAAGATTCTGCCGGAGCTGCGCACATCTCCCGGGGCAGCCCTGGTGTTTGCGGCATTCGCGATGATTCTTCTCGGCGTATTTTCTTTAGCGGCATCCACAGGAAAAAGCAAAAATGAATATGTGACCCGGTACGAATTCAGCCGGGCTGCTTCTTCGTTCGGACTCCTGACAGGAACGCGTCTGGAGCTAAAATACAGTCTTTTCGGTCAGGATAAAAATGCATCCTTTACTTCGGAAAGTTACAATGAGAATACAGAGGAAGAAACGCTTTCAGCGCAGTCAGAAGAAAACAACCCGGAATCTGGGTCTTTGACAGACGAAACTTTCGCGGCAGAAAATGCACTGGATATTGATTTCAGTGAGATTGCTGCCGCATCTGAGGATGAGACAGTCAAAAAGATCAGCAGCTATGCGGCTTCTCTGACACCATCCCGCCAAAACGAATACACGGGATTGTTTGCGGGGAAAAACCTGATTCTGATCTGTGCGGAGGCATTTTCCGGAGCAGTTGTAAATGAAGAATTGACGCCTGCTTTATATCGTCTCATCCATAATGGTTTTTATTTTTCTGATTATTACCAGCCGGCGTGGGGCGGCAGCACTTCAACAGGTGAATACTCTTTCCTGACGGGGCTCGCGCCTCAGGATGAGGTGGAGACGATCCTTGAGACAGAGGGCAAAAACAATTACTTCACAATGGGCAGTCAGTTGCAGAGGCTGGGTTATTACAGCTGCGCCTTCCACAACGGTTCCTATGACTATTATGACCGTAATCTGACACACAAAAATCTGGGTTACGATGACTGGATCGCCACAGACGGCGGCCTCAATGAAATCTCCGGAGCATGGCCGGAAGATGATGTATTTTTTGATACGACGATGGAAACGTATCTTGGGAAACAGCCATTCAGCATTTATTACATGACATTGAGCGGACATGCGCCCTATGAGGATGATCATGAGCGCACACAGAAATATCTGGACCGCGTTATTGAGGTTGTCGGGGAGGATACTTATGAACAGACAACACTGAATTATTTCTGCTATCAAATGGCGCTGGAGGACGCGCTGGCCATTATGCTCGATAAGCTGGAGGCGGCCGGCATTGCTGATGATACAGTAATCTGTATGACAACAGATCATTATCCATACGGCTTATCAGAGTCAGAAAACTGGGGAAACGATGAAGATTACCTGCAGGATCTGTATGGACATGACGACGTCCTGCCGTGGGATCGGGATGAAAATGCACTGGTGATCTGGTCCGGATGCCTGGAAACGACAGACAGAGACAAGGCCTGTGAGATCTCCACGCCTGTTTCGTCTCTGGATATTCTTCCGACACTCTCCAATTTATTTGGAGTAGAATATGATTCCCGATTACTTGCGGGCCGTGATGTTTTTTCAGAGCAGGAACCGCTTGTATTCTGGAATGATTACAGCTGGAAGACAGCAGAAGGCACTTATTACGCGGAGCAAGAGAGGTTTATTCCCGCTGAGGGATCGGATGCGGATGACGCATATGTACAGTATATCAATGGAATTGTCAGTGATAAAATCCTTTTGTCAGACGGCATTCTGAAAACGGATTATTATGAAATCGTGAGTGAATATCTCTCACATAACAGCAGTTCTATTCGTGGGTGATTCAGAAATCTAAATAGACATCCTCAGTTCAATGCGTTACATGCGAAGGCGTTCAAGAGCAAGAAGATTCGCACCGTCACCATTGGCAAGAACGTGGCGAAAATCAAGGCAAATGCCTTCAAGGGAAGCCCGGCAACAAAACTCATTCTTAAGACAAAACTGCTGAAGAAGAAAACAGTGAAAAATGCGCTGAAAGGTTCGAAGATAAATACCGCGCAGGTGAAGGTCGGAAAGAAGAGCACAAACAAGAAGATAAAGAAAGCCTATAAGAAATTCTTCACGAAGAAGGTTCTGGGAAGGAATGTAACGCTGAAGTAAAAGCGAACTTAAATCAGGATGATTCACGGAAGATTGGAGTGAGGGCACCGGCAGAGATGCCGGCGCTTTTCCTTGCCATTCAAAGAAGATATTGGTATTATTATGTTATTCACATCAAATGAATAATTACTCAATGTTGTCCTCACATCTTTATGGCCGACGATTTCTGCGATCTTTTCAAAGGACATTCCTGCGTCTCTGAGTGAAGAAATAAAGGTACTGCGGATTTTATGTACGGACCGTTCGAGGATTCCTGCTTCACGGCAGTATTTCCTGATGCGAATATCCAGTGCCCGGTCATGTATTTTTCCTGTTTTTTTTGTAAAGAACAGCCATTCGGAAACAATACCCTGCTCTTCATAAAAGTCTTTCAGTAGTTCAAGTAAATATAAAGCATCATCGGACAAGACGATATCCCGCGGTCCAAAATCTCCTTTTGTATCATCAACGATGGAGTAGTGATATTCGCCCAGAGATTTAAAATCACTGCGGGCATCCTGGTACCGGCGTTCGATCCGCTGAATGTGAAGGACTCTTCCGTCTATATCTTCCCATTTCAATGCCGCAGCTTCACCGAGACGTATCCCTGTCTGAAAAATGAACATCACAGCCAGGGGAACTGCATGCGGCTTTGTATAAAAATCTTCAAAAGCAATCTCATTAATATCTCTTGACTCTACTTTTGAAAATGTTTTTTGCGTAGATTTCTTCTTTCTCGTTTTGTAAATCCCCAACTCAGCATAGTCGATGTAGTCAAATGGATTATTAGGGATGTATCTTCGCTTTTTACCTTATGCTAAACGATGGACGAAAACCAGGCTTGTACAGGGAATCGAAGCCTCAATACCGCGGAGCGGTTTGTTTAATCGGAATAAGCTTTTGCCCAGACAGCAGCACTATGTTTTCGTCTTGCGTTCGCCTGAATGATCCAGTCGACGATCACACTGAAGTTTTCTGCCTTGTGCGGAAATGTACAGGAAGAACAGTCCTTCAGGCAGTTTCCGTGGGCACCAAGCCACATCGGAGCGCCGGGGCAGTTTTCTTCCAGATAAAACGGGCAATAGCAGAACAGGCAGTTTATTTCTTCGGCACCCTCATGACAGGGATAGTAGGCACAGGCTTTATTTGCAAAGAAAGTAGTTGAATTTTCTGTCATGGCACACACTCCTCATATTATTGTGTTTGCAGGTATCTGCGAGCAGTCAATGCAGGAAAAAGTATTGAAACAACCAATATTCTCTGATAACATTATACCATCAAAAACAACTGATTTATTTTAATATTACAGGCATAAAATATAATAAATCCGTCAAAATGGTGTATTTAAACAAATACGATAATTGTGTGTATAAATGTAAGATTGTAGTAAGTTTCACGGGTTAGGGAGAGATAAATGGCGATATCGGAGTTTACCGGTCAGATTGACAGGCATGGGCGGGAACTGCTGGTTCATGGAACCATTGCTTTTCCGGTCGGATGTTATGAAGATGATTTGCACAGAGAAGAGATTCCATGGCACTGGCACGCAGAGCTGGAAGCAGTAGTCGTTGCAGAGGGAGAAGTCCGGCTGGAAGCAGGAGAAATTGATACGAGGATCAGAAAAGGAGAGGGGTTTTTCATTAATACCAGTGTACTGCATGCAGTCAGGCCGGCGTGTGAAGGGATTTGTAAACTTCACTCGGTCGTTTTTCATCCACGCCTCGTGGGCGGCACTAGCGACAGCGTGTTCTGGAGTATGTATTTACGTCCTGTAATGGAACAGTCCAGAATGCAGTTTCTTCATCTCAGAGATTCGGACAGTCTGACTGGCGAAAGTGATACAGCATGGTATCAGGAAGCACTGCAGGTAATAGAAAGTGCCTGGGAGAAATGCAGCCTCGAACCGGACGGCTATGCATTTATGGTTCGTGAAGATCTGTCTCGGCTCATCTGGCTGGTGCAGTCACATCTGCCGTCGGCGCCCAAAAGAAGAACGGGTAAAATGGAGCGTGATGAGATTCGGATCAAGAAGATGCTGGAGTTCATACACACATTTTATGCAGAGGATATTTCGGCCGGTGAAATTGCCGGTCACGCAGAAATCAGCGAAAGCGAGTGCCTGCGCTGCTTCCGCAGTACTATTGAGATGTCGCCGGTTCAGTATCTCCGGCAGTACCGGATTCAGGAAGCTGCGAAACTGCTGCAGACGACAGACAGAAAAATTGCAGAAATAGCGTTTGCCTGCGGATTCCACAATGTCAGTTATTTTTCAAAAACCTTTCGCGAAATGAAAGGCTGTTCTCCCGGCAGCTTCAGGGCAGGAGGAGACAGGCAGTTCTGCTATGAGGAGAAATAAATATGCGGCAATTTGGTAAAGATTATGATAAAAGAGAACAGAGTCTGCACATGCAGGCTCTGCTTTCTTTTATGATATGGGATAAAGGGAGGGTGGAATAATCCTTATGCCAAATGATGCGGCGAGTGGATGCAGCATCCGGTCACGGTGGTTTTTAATATGCCGGAATTAAACCAGTGTCTCGATCGGGAAGTATTCCATACCGAATGCCTCTGCGACACCCGGGAATGTGATCTTGCCCTGGTAGGTCTGTGCGCCTGCAGCGAGGCAGGGATCATCCTTGACTGCCTGCTCAAAGCCCTTATTTGCAAGTGCGAGTCCATGATTGAGTGTGGTGCTGCACAGTGCAAGCGTGGAGGTGCGGGACAGTGCGCCCGGCATATTTGCGACACAGTAATGTACGATGCCTTCTTTGATAAAGACCGGATCGTCATGTGTGGTTGCGTGAGAGGTCTCGATGCAGCCGCCCTGATCGATCGCGACGTCTACCAGAACTGCGCCTTTTTTCATAAGCTTCAGATCCTCTTCGAGCACCAGATTCGGGGTCTTGCGTCCCGGAAGCAGCACAGCGCCGATGACCAGATCAGCTTCTTTGATGGAAGCAAGAACATTTGCACGGGAGCTGTATAGTGTCTGGATGCGGCTTCCGAAGATGTCATCGAGATATGCGAGACGCTCAGCACTGATATCAAGGATGGTAACATTTGCGCCAAGTCCGACAGCGATCTTGCATGCGTTTGTGCCGACGCCGCCGCCGCCGAGGATGACAACATTTGCCTTCTGGACACCGGGAACGCCTGCGAGCATGACGCCGCGGCCGCCGTATGTCTTTTCGAGATATTTAGCGCCTTCCTGTACGGACATGCGTCCTGCGATCTGGCTCATCGGGATCAGGCAGGGAAGTCCGCCGCGCGGTCCTGTGATGGTCTCATACGCAATTGAGTTTGTGCCGGATACCAGAAGTGCATCTGTGAGCGGCTTATCTGCTGCAAGATGCAGATATGTATAAAGAAGGAGGTCTTTTCTGAGATACTGATACTCAGATTCGATCGGCTCTTTTACCTTGACGATCATTTCGGATTTTGCCCAGACATCTGCAGCTGCTTCAATCAGTTCAGCACCTGCTGCCGCATATTCTTCATCAGCAAAGGAAGATCCTTCGCCTGCGCCTGCCTCTACCAGAACGGTATGGCCCGCGTCCTTGTATGCTTTTACATCATCCGGGGTAAGACCTACACGAAACTCATTGTTCTTGATTTCTTTCACAACTCCTACGATCATTTTTTACGCTCCTTTGCCTGAATTTAAAATGGTGTATTTCTGTCGGAGACAGATAATAAGATGTCCGGCGGCCTCCGCCGCACGGCATCAGCTCGTCCTCGTGGTTACATACTAATATATTAATATTTAAATGTCAAGAGGGTTTTGAAATTTTGTTATTATTTGTTTACGGATGAAAAGCGGAAGTAAATCAGCCAGAACAATGGCGGCAAACATCAGCGCGCATCCTGCAAGCTCACGCGATGTCAGTGCCTGGTGTAGGATCAACCATCCGGCAATCACACTGATACAGGATTCCATACTCATAAGAAGCGATGCTACTGCCGGATGCAGGCCTTTTTGTCCGATGACCTGCAGCGTGTAACCGACGCCGGCAGATAAAACGCCGGCATACAGCAACGATCTCCACGCCCGTACAAGTGCAGCCGGATCCGGCCTGATCCATATGCACAGAAAAAGAGAAATAATGCCGGCTGTAAGAAACTGGATGCAGGACAGCGTCATACCGTCCGCTTCAGGCGCATAGTGATCTACCGCTATGATATGCGCCGCAAAAGCAAAGGAACAAACCAACACAAATAGATCACCTTTGCAGATAGTAAAATCCCTGTCGATACTGATCAGATAAAGGCCTGCAATCGCAATTGCCACAGCAGCCCAGATGAGGCGGGAAGTTTTCTTTCCGAGTGCCATTGAAAAGAGGGGTACCAGGATGATGTAGAAAGCAGTAATAAACCCTGCTTTGCCAACAGTGGTGTGTCGAATTCCGTAAGACTGAATTGTGCTGGCAGAAAATAATATGACGCCGCATACGAATCCTCCCGTCATGTGCTTTCGGAATCGTCCGGCGTACTCTCTGCGGAGCGCACTTCCTTTGCGCCAGCGGATCAGTGTAACCGGGAGCAATCCGATGCCGCCGAGGATCATACGCGTTCCGTTAAATGTGATTGGATTTACATATTCCATTCCGATGCGCTGTGCGACGAAAGAAGTGCCCCAGATTGTTGCAGTGATGAGAAGTAGGATGGAATTTCGAAATGTATGCTGATTGATTTGTTTATTTATGATGATAGCAATTCCTTTCAAAACCGGTAAACAGTCTTTTTAAATCAATGCTAATATATTAGTATAACAGCGTCAAGTGTATTTTTTCGTTTGGTTTATGTATAATATAAGTGGAAGAATAAATGGAAGAAATAATAATGTAAAAGAAACGCTTGACACTTCAATACTAATATATTAACATACTAGTTAGAAAAGGAGATTACTATGTCCGTTATTCTGGGAGTTGATACAGGAGGCACCTATACAGACAGTGTTCTCATTGATACCGCGAAGCGCACAGTCGTGTGCAAGGCCAAAAGCTTCACAACGCGGGAAGATCTGTTGAAGGGAATTCTTGCCTCTGTTAAAAAACTGAACTGGGAGCAGCCGGAAGAGATCACACTGGTATGCCTTTCTACTACGCTGGCAACAAATGCAGTTGTAGAGGGAAAGGGCGGCCGGACCGGCCTGATTTATCTGGGACGGCGTATGCGCGAGACGGAACTTCCTGCTGATCTGGTGTTTCAGGCTTCCGGACAATTGGATATTAAAGGAAGAGAAATCGAACACATTCGACCGGAACAGATTCGTGCGTATCTAAAGGAGATGGATGGGAAGATCGATGCGCTCGCTATCTCCGGGTTTGCCAGTGTGCGCAACCCTGCGCATGAACTGCAGATCAAACAGATTGCAAAGGAAATCCTGTCCGTTCCGGTCGTCTGTGCGCACGAACTGAGCAGCAGTCTGGGCTACCGGGAGCGGACAGTTACGGCAATCCTGAACGCCGCTTTGATTCCGAATATTACACATCTGATCGAAGCGACGCACGATGCGCTGCAGGTGCTCCGGATCGAGGCGCCCTGCATGGTGGTATGCGGCGACGGTAGTCTGATGCTGGATACTGCGGCGATGGACCGGCCAATTGAGACAGTACTTTCCGGACCGGCTGCCAGCGTGGTTGGAGGCCGGTTCCTGACGGGCATACAGGATGCGCTGATTGTGGATGTCGGCGGCACAACGACCGATATAGCGAATGTTGCAGGCGGACGCGTGCGGATCACATCGGCAGGCGCGACCGTCGGCGGATGGAAGACACAGCTGAAAGCCGCGGAAATATCTACACACGGAATTGGCGGAGACAGCTGGATTCAGTACGATAAATTCGGCTCACTGCAGATCAGTTCCGAGCGCGTGATACCCCTGGCAGTTGCAGGACTGGAAAATCCGGATCTGATTCAGGAATGGGCGCAGTATCATCCGCCGCGGGAGCATGAGATCTTCTTCGGAGAAGTTGTAGACTGTTACCGTCTGGGCGCTGTCCCAGAGCATCCGGATTATGATGAAAACAAACTGGCCGGTCTGCTTGCGGACGGACCGCATTCCCGGTTTTATCTGTCGGAGCAGATGGGACGGGATTATGACAAGATGGATTTTTCGGAATATGTCAGACGGGGCTTGCTGCAGCGGTGTTCGCTTACCCCGACGGATCTGCTGTGCGCGTCGGCGTTTTTCGCCGGCAATGCTTCATCTGATGAAAAGACGGGTGTACGGGATATTGCAGGGAAGCAGTCAGATACATCAGGACAAATGGTTCGTGAAGATGGTATTCTCCCAGCCGGAAATCCGGCCGTCGCGGCAGAGGCAGTAAGGATTATGGCGTACCGCGCCGCAGAAGGCAAAGCAGTATTCCTGGAAAAATGTTTTCATATTGTTACAGAGAGGATCCGGATTGCCTGCCTGCAGAGTACGGCGGATTTTGAGAACAGCAGATTTGATTTTTCGGATCCGCTGGTGCACTTTATTCTGCAGACAGAGCATCCGCTGTTAAATGTATCGCTTTCCCTGAAAAAACCGCTGATTGCAATCGGCGCGCCGGTAAAGGCCTGGCTTCCGCCGGTTGCAGAACAGCTGGGGACGAAGCTGATCATTCCGGAACATGCAGAAGTAGCGAATGCAATCGGCGCGGCAGTCGGTGAAGTAGCAGCGGCTGTTGAAATACTGATCCGCCCGGATCAGTATCACAGGGGATTTCTGGTACATGCACCTGCGGAAACGATGGAATGTGATACGCTGGAGGCGGCAGAACGCCGGGCAGAGGAAGCTGCCCGCGCGTATGTCATACAGCGGATCAGGGAATCCGGCGGAAATAAAATGACCGTCAGTGTCATGAAAAAACCGGTATACACAGAAATTTTCGGCACAGAACAAAAAACATTTATAGAAGAGAAGGTAACTGCAACAGCAATTGCAAGTCCCGGGTGGGAAGAAGAGGAGTAAAACATGGGTAAGCTGAATCAGGTGTCACTGGATTATCTGAAGAGTCTGAAGCCGCAGGCACATCCGGACGGAATGGAGATGTGGCGAGAAGGTTATGAAAAAGGAAAAACAATTCCATTTGGAAAAGGCGGTTTTATCCGCAGTCAAAGTAAATACAAAAACCATGCGGAGATGAAGCGCGACCTGATGAAGCAGGGTAAGATATACTGGAATATTCTGCTGGGTCTTGCGACGCTTGAAGAGCAGGTTGAGGCGGAAAAAAAGCTGTATGAGTTCTCGCAGCGCAGCGGACTGCAGATCCATTCGATCCAGTCGATCCCGAGCGGTCTCGTCGCCCTTCCGCCGGAGTGGCGCGAGAAGGCACCGGCAACCACCAGCTATGAGATGTACACAGATGAGGATTATGAATTGCAGCAGGCGGCGTGTCCGATCGATGTTTCCTTCAATGACTATCATCTGTCAACGCCGAACGGCTATGCGAATACGATTCTCGCAATCGAGCACGGCTCACCGACCATCGGGGAGTTCTGTCAGTTTAACTGGGGGTTCTTCGGATATAATGATAATGTAGAGCGCATGTGCAACATGGTACGTGCCCTCGGCGTCTGTGCGGCTAAGAGCGACGACTATGTAGAAGTAAAGACGTATCTGGACGATGGCTACGCAGGTTACTTCCTGGATTGTGCGTCATATGTTGGTTACGCGATGCTGGAGCACTACATCTGCACGAAGCTTTGCGGCGCTCGTTATACCATCGGATTCGGCGGCCTTTTGAGTGAAAATGATACGCGTTGTGCTGTCGCAATGGCACTGGATAAAGTCCTCTCCACAGAGGATCAGCCGGTTCTCCGTTATCTGAACGGATCCACTAATCTGCAGTGGGATCACGATATCCACGGCAACTACGGCGTCAGTGTGCCGGAGATGCTGTTTGAAATACTGGTCGAGAAGAAATATCACATGGGACTGGGCATCAATCCGGTCTCCATTACCGAAAAGCTGCGTGTTCCCACCCTTCAGGAGCTGGAGGATATCTTTGCGGCAGGAAAGCGCGCGGAAGAGAAGGCAGACGAGTGGCTTCCATACTTTAACTTTGAGCCGCTTGAAAAAATGCGTGACGTCATGGCGGAAGAAGGAGCAAAGCTCTTCTACAACAGTCTCGAAGGATTCAAAGAGGCAGGCATTGACATCGAAGATCCGGTTGAGATGCTTCTGGTGTTGATGGAGATGAATCCAATCCGCTATGAACAGATGTTCCACTCAACGACCTTCGGAACAGCAAGTACAGATATTCAGCCGTTCTATACTACGATTCTCGGACGTCAGACGATGGAAATGAAGCAGGAAATTCTGGACGATCTGGATGCAAAGAATATGCGCGGTTCTCTGGATGGTAAGACCGTTGTGGTCGGCTCCGGCGACGCTCACACCTACGGACTTGTGCTGGTCGAGGGCATTTTGCAGGAAATGGGAGCGGAGACAGTCAATGCAGGCGTCGATATGGATGCAGTTGACATGCTTGATCTGGCAGATGAAGTAGGAACAAAGTTCATCGGCGTCAGCTGCCACAACGGACAGGCGCTTGATTACGGCAGGCAGCTCGTACAGCTTGCAAAGGAGCGCGGCAAAGAATACTGGTTCTTTATGGGGGGAAAACTCAACGCGATTTTGCCCGGTCACTCTGAGCCGACAGAGATAGCGGATCTGCTGGAGGAAATCGGTATTCACGCGAGCAACGACATGCGGATCACGGTTGATCAGATTTCAAAACTGTAAAATGACTTCGGGAAAAAGAAGCCTGTATTTTAGGTAAGATCAGAATCATGTGAAGATTAATAAGATGAGTAAGATCAGAATCACGTGAAAATTAATAATAAGAGGAGATATAAACAATGTATGTAGAGAAAGATTGCAGGCGCGGGTACAACGAGTATATCAGCGCAGATGTGAACAACGGTGAGAACAGCTATATGGATGTTGCGCTTCTGATCATGGAGGATGGGGATACATTTGAATTCCATGAGGAGGAAAAGGAGATGGCATGGATCATGTTCTGCGGAAATGCAACCGTGGAGTATGACGGCAAGTCTGTTGACATGGACCGGCCGAATCCATTTGACTACAGCACATGGTGTCTGCACCTGGCAGCGGGCGGCTCCTGTAAGCTGACTGCGCACGGACATTGCGAATTCTATGTTCAGAAGACTTACAATGACAAGAAATTCGAGAACCATCTGTACACGCCGGATGAGACTGATACCTGGCGCCGCGGAGCAGACGGCGAGTGTGCGGGATGCATTAAGAGAGATGTGCGCACCAGCTTTGATTATGAGATCAATCCGCTGTCCAATATGGTTCTTGGCGAAGTGATCAATCTTCCGGGCAAGTGGTCTTCCTACCCACCGCATTCTCATCCGCAGCCGGAGGTATATTTCTACCATTTTGAAAAACCGGAAGAAGGCTTTGGAGCAAGCTGGTGTGATGGAGAGATCGTAGAAGTACACAATAACGGTATGTCGATCATCACAGAGGGTGTACATCCTGTCGTTATGGCGCCGGGCTTTGCGTGCTGCTACGCGTGGGGCATCCGTCATATGCCGGATAATCCGTGGGAAAAAACCAGAATCGATGATCCGAAGTATGTCTATCTCTATGACAAGGACGCAGAGTTCTGGAGAGGCGAGTGAATCACGATCTCTGATCGCGCGCGAGCTGCGCGACGCACTTATGCGTCTTCTGATGCGCAGCTCTGCGATCCGCCGGAGTCTCAACTCAGATGGGGGATTGAAATCCTCCACTGAGTCAAGTTTGTTACAATACCCACTGCCTGTAGAGGCGGGGGACTTCCCCATATGAGTTGAATCAAGTAATTGTCTGCAAAGGGGCTGCCATATATTAAACGGCAGCCCTTTTGCATTGTTTCTGAAAAATAGTGTAAAAACCCCTTGACACTTCAATACTAATATATTACTATACTAATAGATCAGGAGACGGGCAGCTTTAAAAAAGCGAACCGGAAACAAAACGAAATCAATACTTTTATAAAAAATTCAAAAACCACAGGAGGATATGAAAATGGCAAACGCAGCTGAGAAAAAACCGTTCCAGAAACTGTTGGACAGAATTGAGAATGCGGAGAATATGACACCGGGAAACAAGGCCGGCATTATCGACTTTCTGCAGCATGAGCATCCGGGCGATGTCCTGTTCACAAAGTGGGACTATCCGCAGATTATTGCAAAGGGCAAAGGCGCGAGAATCTGGGACGTCGATGGAAAAGAGTATATCGACTGCATTACCGGCATGTCCTCTATGAACCTCGGACATTCTGATAAGAGAATTGCAGAGGCAATGTATGATCAGTACATGAATCAGCTGGACAACTGGTTCGATTTCCCGACACCGGAGAGACTGAAACTGGTCAACCGTCTGATCGACATCACACCGGGTGACTTCCCAAAGAGAGTCCGCCTGGCACTGTCCGGATCCGACGCAGTTGAGAATGCAATCCGTCTGGCACGTTACGCGACAAAGAGACAGCACATTATCTCTTTCTACGGCGCATACCACGGTCAGAACTCCGCTACCATGGGTCTGACAGGCTCCGGCCGTATGACCAGCTACTACAATCCGATGCCGTCTCAGGACAACTGCATCGAGCACTTCCCGTATCCGTATGCATACCGCAATCCGTTCGGCGGCACAGAGGAAGAGTGCGTTGAGCAGTGCCTGAATCTGATCGACAACATGATGTCCACAGGCGTTACCCCGATGGGCGCTCCGGATGCAGGCATCTGCAACGTCGCAGCACTGATCGTAGAGCCGTGCCAGAGCTCCGCAGGCTACATCATTCCGCCGAAGGGCTTCCTGCAGGGTCTGCGCAACCTGGCTGACAAGTACGGATTCCTTCTGATCTTCGACGAGATCCAGACCGGTATGGGCCGCACTGGCAAAATGTGGTGCTGTGAGCATGAGGGCGTTGTTCCGGATATCCTGGTATTCGGCAAGGCACTGGGCGCAGGCATCCCGATGTCCGGTATCGTCGGTAAGGCAGAGCTGTTTGAGGACATCGATGTTTCCTTCATCTGCTCCACTTATGCAGGTTATGCAATGGGCTGCCGCGTTGGAAATACAGTGCTCGACATCATTGAAGAGGATCACCTCCTTGAAAAGTGCACCGCTACCGGCGAGTACATGAAGCCGAAGCTTGAGAAGCTGATGGAAGATCACCCGTCCATGGGCACCTACAACATCCGCGGCGTCTACCTCGGCATGGAATTTGTCAAGGACCGTGAGACCAAAGAGCCGGCCAAGGACGAGACACATGATATCGTCAATGTCTGCCGTGATAACGGACTTCTGTGTCAGCTCAACGGCTATCTCGGCAACAGAATCTCCTTCATCCCGCCGATCAACATCGAGAAGGAAGATGTTGATGAGCTGTTCGAGATCCTCGATGCTGCAATCACAGAGGTAGAAAAGAAGTACGGTTATATCTGATTTCAGATAACGGTTAATAATAAGAAATTCGGAGCCATTGTGTAATTGCTTATCAATTTGACTGGAATAAATCCGTTATACAGTCATAGAAATAGAAACAATTAACAATGCATGCGGGCTGCTGTGGTGTGATCTGCAGCAGCTCCTTTCGTATAAAGAAGAGAGGACTGAAGATGGGTCCAAGAAGAAAAAATACCAGAACAAAAACAGATGTTTATCAGGAACTGAAAGACCAGATTCAATATCTGGAGCTGCTGCCCGGTTCCATAATCAGGGAAAGTGAACTGATCGAACGGCTCGGCGTCAGCCGGACACCAATCCGCGAGGCGCTGATCCGTCTGTCAAATGAGTATCTGATTGATGTTTTTCCGCAGCGGGGAACATATGTCGCTGCGATCAGTTTCGGGATTGCCCGGGAGTGCGCATATATGCGGCATATTCTGGATACCGATGTCTGTGTAGAACTCTGTCGGCAGAAGCGGAATCTGGAAGAGGAACTAGAGGACAGTTTGTTTTTCCTGCAGAAAGCAGTAAATCGTAAGCAGGTTGTTGACTATATCAAAAGTGACAATCAGTTTCATCAGAAGATCTTCGAAATCGCGGGACACGAGATGACCTGGTCAATTATTTCTGATTCCAGAGCGCACTATAACCGCGTGCTTACACTGGATCTTCGCCGGGAAGGCGTGATGGAAAACTCAATGAAGGAGCACCGCGAAATGATAAAGCTGATTGCGGAGGGAAATGAAAAGGAACTGCGTGATTTACTGGATGTGCATCACGATTATATTCATATGCGGAAGAAGGAAGAAATACTCAGATACGATTTTCCGAAATATTTTGAGAACGAAGTGCCTTGAACCAGGACGCCTCGCATGTTGTTACAGAGCTTTGGTCTCTGGAAAACAGCAGAAAACGGGAAAAGCGGAAAGAAGAAATGAAGCTACATACAAAAACGATTGTACGAGGAAAGAACCATGATGAAACAGGTATGCTTTAATAATCGCGGTGAAACGGTATTCGGATATGCGCATTTGCCTGCGGGCAGTGCTCCGGCTCCGGCGTTGATCCTATGTCATGGATTTACGGGTGCATGTCATGAGGGGTCCCGGCTGTATGTGGATTTTGCAAAAGAGGCCTCCGCGCACGGTTTCTATGTTCTTCGGTTTGATTTTATCGGATCGGGCAGCAGTGAGGCCGATTTTGCAGAAAATACACATCTGTCAGGGTGGGTATCTGATCTGCTGGCAGCTGTGACATTTGTACAGAATCAGCCGGAGGTGGATCCGGAAAGGATCGGCATGCTTGGCATCAGCTTCGGAGGCGGCACGGTTCTGACGGCCGGTATTGATGAGAGAATCAAGGCAGTTGCAGCCTGGGCACCGGTTGTAAATGGTGAGGAGGTGTTCCGGGGAATCTTTACAGATGAAAAGTGGGATGCGTTGGAGAAAGGTACTGTGAAACGGATTGACCATCAGTATGAGGGGGCATACTTTTCCGTGACAGATCAGTTCGTTAAGGATATCAGAGCGATTAATATTGCAGGTAATGTTTGCAATTACCGGAACACAGCACTGCTGCTGGCACAGGGTGCAAGTGATGCATTCATCAATCCGGAGCGCACGAAAGAACTTGCCGAAAGCGTTTCGTTTCCTGTGGAGTTTCATCTGATCGAAGGTGAAGAGCATTCTTTCATGGTACATGAGAGCGAGAATATCGACATGACGGTCTCGTTTTTTGAGCGTGTTTTCAAGCTATGAGTAAAGATATAATCAAAACAGAGCTGATCTTATTTCTGACTCCCTTTATATGGGGATTTGGTTTTGTCGCCGGAAAGTCTGTCCTGTCAGAGGTGGGACCCGGCTGGCTGAATTTTTTTCGTTCGGGAATTGCCGCGTTGTTTTTGCTGCCCTTTATGCTGCGCAGAAATGAACGCTGGGATCGAAAAACAGTTCGACATGGTCTTGTGATTGGCGTGATCATGTTTGTAAATTTTTCTTCTCAGATCATCGGTCTGCAGTATACATCCGCCGGACAGAACGCCTTTTTGTGTACGACATATGTTGTCATGACGCCATTTGTGGCCTGGGCGATGAAACGTGTGAGACCTTCTGCATTCGATTTTATTTGCGCGGTAATTGCAATTGCCGGCATTGCTGTGCTTTCGCTTGCGGCAGATCAGTCATCTTTTGACCCGCGCGGTCTGATTGCGCTGGGATGTCCTGCGACCGCAGCGCTGGGATTCGTCTATACAGATCAATATGCGAAGAACGATGATACATACCTTCTGACCTGGCTGCAGATTGCAGGGGCAGCGGTACTGTGCGGCCTGACAGCTCCTGCTTTCGGTGCTTATCCTTCAGCGATCAGCATGAGAGGTGTCTTTTCTCTTTTATATATGGGCATCTGTTTTTCCGGTGTGGCTTTTTTATGTCAGAATTACGGTCTGGCGCATGCTTCTTCGGAGCATACCTCAGTTGTCTTATCGCTTGAATCCGTTTTAGGATGGGTGTTTGGGGTACTGCTTCTGCATGAGCCGGTTACAATAAACGGTGTCATCGGCGGAGCGCTGGTATTTGCGGCGATCATGATCAGTGTAAAGGAAAACAGCACGGTGCAGAAAGCACCCGGAGAAAAGAAGTTGACGGAAGTTGACGAAAGTGCCCAAAACAGGTAAAATATTAAAATATCAGTAAGTAGTGCGAATATGGATACAACAGAATGCATTGAGGGTGAATTCATGCGAAGTGTCTTGATTGCGGATGATGAGGAAAATATCTGCTGGCTGATTCGGAAACTTATCGACTGGGAAGGTCTTGGGCTTTCTTTTGCCGGGATGGCATTTGACGGGCGGAGTGCGTTTGAAATGATTCAGACGCTTCGGCCCGATATTGTTATTACGGATGTCCGCATGCCGGACCTGGACGGGCTGGAGATGATCCGGCAGGCAAAAGACACGGGAATAGAATCTACCTTCATTGTTGTGAGCGGACACAAGGAGTTTGAATACGCATACAGCGCACTGAAATACGGCGTAGAAGATTACTTGCTCAAGCCGGTGAAGAAAAAAGAGCTGAACGGCATCCTGCATAAGATTACAAGCAGGATGTCCGAGGAGGAATTCTTTGCAGAGGAGGAACAGGCTCTGCGTGAAAAAACAAAGTCGCAGCAGGCCATGCTGCAAAAGCAGTTTATCCGTAATTATCGGGAAATACCGCAGATCATAGAGACAGTTGAGGAATTGAACAGTATGTACGGTCTGCATTTTCAGGAGGGATCCTGGTACGTCGCTGTGGTTAAGACGGACGTGCTGGCAAACTGCATCGGACAGGTGCGGACGGATTTCGTTACGGCGCATCTGGAGGAATTGCTGCGCGAGCGTATCTCGCAGTTCTGTCAGGAGACCTTATTATCTGCAGAGGATCCGTATCTGTATGCCGTGCTGAATGGATGTCAGGAACAACCGGACCAGCTTCTGCAGGATGTTCTGCGGCGCATGGAGCAGTACGCACAGACGATGGAGTGCTACCGAATCAGCCTCAGCCTTTCGGATGAAGTGTCCTCCGCCGCAGAACTGCCGGAATGCATCCGCGAAGCGGAACTGCTGCTGAAAAACCGTATTTTCCAGGAACGGACTGCCGTGCTGAAAAATAATGACATTCCGGTCAGTTCGACGGAAACAAATCAGGAGCTTCTGTCAGCAGAACAGCGGAATCTGATCCGTAAATCGATTGAGGCATTTGAGATTGACGGACTGCGCAATGCGATTCGCTCTGCCTTTGCAAACCTCGCCGGAAGGGAACGGGTTTCTGCATCTTCTTATTACCGGCTTGCGGATCTGGCTGCACAGCAGGTATTTTCTGTCATGGAAGAGCATATCTGGGGACGGGATTATGTGGCTGATGAGAAGCGCAGACTGGAAGCAGATCTGGATATGACAGGTACGGTTTATGATCTGCGTTCTGTTTTAACAGAACGGCTTGTACTGCTGCTGGAGCATTGCAAAAAAGAACAAAAACAGATTACCGGCAGGCCGGTTCGTCTGGCTTGTATCTATATGGAAGAACATCTGTCCGAACGTCTGAGCCTGGAGCAGACGGCGGAAGAGGCGGGACTGAGCCCCGCATACTTCAGCCAGCTTTTTAAGCAGGAAACAGGCGTCACATTCAGTGAATATCTGACAGATCTGCGGATCCGGCGCGCAAAGGAACTGCTGCTGCAGAGTGACGAAACGATTGCCGCAATTATGGAAGCGGTCGGATACCGGGACATTAAGCATTTTCGAAATCTGTTTGTGGAACGTGTCGGGGTGACGCCGGCAAAGTACAGAAAACTACATGCATGACAGAAAACAGGAGGATCAATGCAATGAAACTGAGCAGACAGACAATCCTGCTGGTGTTTGTGGAAGCCGCACTCGCTGTTTGCAGCGGCGTACTGCTTGGCAGAGAAGAGTATTTCACTGCAAGTCTGCTGTTTGTACTGCAGGGGATCTGGGCTGCGGTCTTTTATCTGCGCGTCATCCGGATCATGTATAATGCAGAGCGGGAAGTAAAAGAGATGATTCGGGAACTGGGTCTGCGTGATCTCTCTATGTTTCGGAAAAATCTTCTGGATCTTGTCCACAGACAGGATACATTTACAGAAAAGACATTTACACTGCAGATGCTGAAGAAACAGGCGGAATTGAATGCGCTTCAAAGCCAGATCAATCCGCATTTTTTGTATAACACACTGGATTCAATCCGCGGATATGCACTGCGGAAGGATATGGACGAGATTGCTGATATGACAGAAGCACTTTCATCGTATTTCCGGTACAGCATTAGCGGCAAAGAATCTATTGTTACAGTCGGAGATGAACTGGAAAATATTGAAAATTATATGCTGATTCAGAAGTTCCGATTTGGTGACCGGGCTGAACTGTATACAGAGCTGGAGGATCCGGCTCTGGAGGATTGCGCAATTCCCAGAATGACTTTGCAGCCGGTTGTTGAAAATGCAGTGCTTCACGGGCTCGAAAGCAGTTCACGCAAGGGAATTGTTAAGGTACACATCCGGGCGGTCTATCAGGATTTGGAAATCCGGGTGCAGGATAATGGCATCGGAATGGATGACGAAACGCTGCGGGAGTTGAATGAACGGCTGACACACCCGGACCGGCAGGAAGTGCGGGACGGGAAACATACCGGCATTGCACTGCCGAATGTATGTGAAAGAATCCGGCTGAATTACGGAGAAGCATATGGAATACATGCGTTCAGTACCCGGGGCGCCGGAACCGAAATGCTGATTCGGATGCCGGTACGGAAACTTGCATGAAAACGATGATACGGCTCTGGATGAAAAGAAGTCGAAAACGTGTAATGGCGGATAATATGAGGGATCGTTTATGAAACAGCCTGTACTGCGCGGACAGCAGTTGAAAATGAAGACGGAACTGCGGGAGGTGTTTTCTGATCTGTGGTTTGAGATCTATCCGGGCGAAGTGACAGGCGTAATCGGACTGGATCTGGAGGGAAAAACAGCATTGACGGATCTGCTGATCGGCGACAGCGTGGCTGATGAGGGGATCTTTTATTTTGGAGAACAAAGACTTTCGCCGCAGAATGCAGCGCTGCCGCTGAGAAAACAGGTGGAATATGTCGGGCCGCAGGATATTTTATGCTACAACCTGAGTATTTATGAAAACCTCTATGTACTTGGCCGTCCGCGGAAAAAAAGTCCGGGCGGCTGGCTTGCAGACCGGAATCAACACTGGGAGGATGCGGTTGAGGCACTTAAAACTGCAGGGATCCGGGCAAATCCGGACGATCTGGCCGGAAGTCTCAATGATGATGAAAGACACAGACTGGAATTTTTGCGGGCGCTGATCGGAGAATGTCCATTTATCGCATTTAACAGTCCGCTGAAAAGGGCAGACTTTGTGCAGGATCAGGAGAAATTTTCCGAGCTCTTGGATTATGCGAGAAAGAAGGGCGTCGGGATCATTATGATGCTCAACAGCATTGATAATCTGATCCGCTTTTGTGATCACGCCTCTGTCATTCGAAGCGGGAGAACCGTCCGCATGATGCGGCGGTCTGATTTTGACCTGCTGCAAATCCGGCAGCTTCTGGGGGAAGAGACGCAGAGCAGATTGAAACGCAGAGATAACAGTTTACGCAGCCAGGCGGAATGGTCTGAAGCGGCTGCCGGAGCAGAACGGTCGGGGAATAAGCAAACATCTGTAAACCGGCAGAAGCGGTGTGTGCTGGAACTGCATGACGTATCCACGGAGAAAAATGTGCTTTCTCATTTTAATCTGCAGGTTTATGCCGGAGAAGCCGCAGGCATTGTCAGCCGGGATGATGAGTGGAACGGTTGGTTCGCAGATTTTCTGAGCGGATCATATAAATGGACACAGGGAGCGGTTCTCCGCAATGGCATTTCCGTCCAGCGTGGTTTTCTGCAGGCCTTCGCGACAGACAGAAACCGAACACTGATTCTTCACTCAGAAGAAAACCTGAATCTTCTTCCTCTGATGAGCATGCTGGACAACGTGCTTTTGCCGGTCCAGAACCGGATCGGGCATCTTTTGCTGCCGACAGGAGAAGATATAAAAACTTACATTATCAACGAGCTGCAGACGTGCGGACTCATCACTTCACCGAAAGAAGCAGAGCTACCTGTTGCGGCATTATCCATGGAGCAGAAGCTGCGCATCTGGCAGGTACGCGCAAGATTGTTCCGGCCGGAGCTGGTGATTCTTTCCGGCTTGTATGACAGCTTTGCCGGTCCGTCGCTGCAGCTGCTGGATACATTTGTCCGGGAACTTTCCGAAGCGGGCGCAGGTGTGCTTCTGATTGCTGCATCTTCAAACCGCCTGCCAGGCGTGGCAGATACAATCTGCCTGGTGCGGGACGGTACGATTATTTCATCTTCTGAATAAACCCAAAGGAATCCCCCCTAATTCGAATGGCACACCCCTACTAATATATTAGTGTGGCAGGTATAATTTTACCATCAAGTAGCAATTGCAAGGTGATGACAACCACTATAAAAGGAGAAGGATTATGAGAAAGAACTGGAAGAAACTTGCAGCAGGGATTCTGGCAGGAGCAATGGCACTTTCTATGGCAGCCTGCGGCGGCTCCTCTGACAGCGGCGCAGCAGCAGGCAGCAGTGCAGCAGCAAGCAGCGCAGCAGCAGGCAGCAGTGCAGCAGCAAGCAGTGCAGTAGCAGACAGTTCATCAGCAGAAGCCAAGAGCAAGGACGGAAATATTGTTCTCGGCGCCTGTGTTCAGACACTGAAGGCTAATGTTTACACGGTTATGCGTGATTCTGCAGTTGCAGAAGGTGAGAAGGAAGGTGTAGACGTTCTGTATCAGAGCTGCGAGCTCAACGCGGCTACGCAGAAAAATCAGGTTGAGACCATGCTGAGTCAGGGAATTGATGTTCTGCTTCTTGAGCCGGCGGACATGGAATCGATGGCCTCCACAGCACAGATGGCACGTGATGCCGGCATCCCCGTTATCACGATGGAAATGGGTATTCAGGGCTTCAAGTCAGATCTCTGGCTGACCAGCAACTCTTATGATGTCGGTAAGCAGCAGGTTGAAGCGCTGCTCAACGAAATCGGCGAAGATACAAAAGCAAATATCGTGCTCTTCCCGGGAACGGTCGGTGACTTCGTTGCAGAAGAAATTTCACAGGGTGTACGTGATGCAGTTGCAGAGCATGATAATCTGACCATCGTTGTAGACCAGGCTGTTCCGGAGTGGGATCGTCAGAAAGCAATGAACCTCATGGAGGATGCAATTGTTCAGACAGGCGGTGACATCCAGGCAGTTCTCGCAAACAATGACAATATGGCACTCGGTGCAAGAAAAGCTGCTGAAAATGCAGGAATCGCTGACGATATCTGGTTCATCGGCGCTGATAATGACGAAGAGATGGATCAGGCAATCATCGACGGCAAAAAGATGCGTACGATCGACAAAGGTGCTGTTGAACAGGGAAGACGTATGATCGAGGTCACCAAGAAACTTGTTGCAGGTGAGGATGTTACGGTTGACGAGGAGGTTGACGGCGTTCCGGTATGGTATACCCCGACCGCGATCGTAACACCGGATACTGTTGAGGAAATCAGCGGACCGAAGTTCCCGAATCTCTTTAAATAATCGGACCTCAATCACAGTAATAATAATACGGAATCGGGCTGCTGCGAAAAGCAGCAGCACGGTTCCGTATCAGACAGCATATCCCGGCGGGAGATGAATTGAGGAAAGGACCGGAAGCATGAGTATAATCGAATTAAAAGATATCAGCGTAACCTTTCCCGGTACGAAAGCACTGCAGCACATTTCAATGAGCGTTGAAGAGGGACATATAGTAGCTCTCTGTGGAGAGAACGGTGCAGGCAAATCTACTTTGGCCAAAGTTATTGCAGGTGTTTATACAAAGAAGGTATACACAGGAGAGGTGCTGGTACACGGGAAAGCAGTTGATTTTAACAATACATTGGACGCGGAAGCGGAAGGCATCTGTATTATTCATCAGGAACTGAATCTGATTCCGGAGATGACGGTGGCGGAAAACATCTGTCTCGGTGCATATCCATCCCGGCTGGGTCTGGTGAAACGCAAAGAGATGACCGACCGCGCAGCAAACATTTTCAAAGAGCTGCAGATTGAAATTGATCCGAATGCGAAGATTTCCGATCTTTCGATCAGTCAGCAGCAGATGGTTGAAATCGCAAAATCGATTTCCAGAAACCCGGAGGTCATTATCTTTGACGAGGCGACCAGCTCACTGACAGACAAGGAAGTTGATATTCTGTTTGAGATCATGCGCCGTCTCCAGTCGCGCGGCACGACGATGCTGTACGTCTCTCACAAACTGGATGAAATCTTTAAGATTTGTGACGATGTGGTCATCCTGAAGGATGGACAGTTCGTCAATATGGCACCGACAAAAGACATGGATAAGGATATGCTGATTACGCAGATGGTCGGCCGTGAGCTGAAAGACATGTATGCGCCGAAGACCAAAAAGCGTCCCGAAGGGATGAAGCCGGTGCTGGATGTCCGGAACTGGGATGTTTACAAAACCGGATCCAGAACGGAAAAGATTGTTGAAGGCGCAAGCATGCAGGTTTACGCGGGCGAGATTCTCGGTATCTATGGTCTGATGGGTGCCGGCCGGACAGAATTTGTCTCTTCAATTTTTGAAGGAGATGATGTTCCGACCAGCGGCGAGCTGTATATTAACGGTGAGAAGGTTCACATCAAAAACTGTAAGGATGCGATCAATCACGGAATCGGCCTGGTTACAGAGGACCGCAGAAAGACAGGCCTCTGCCTGATCCACAGCATACGTGATAATGCGACGCTGGCATCGATGAAGCAGTACGCAAACAAGCTGACACTGCTTGATGATAAAAAACAGACGGACGCAATGAACAGCATGATTCCGAAGTTGTCGATTCGTCTGGCGGATATATTCCGGCCGGTCAGTACGCTCTCCGGCGGAAATCAGCAGAAAATTGTTTTATCCAAGTGGCTGCTGAACAATCCCCAGATCCTCATCCTCGACGAACCGACGCGCGGAATCGATGTCGGCGCAAAGAAAGAAATATATTTTATTCTGCAGAAGCTGGCAGATGCCGGTGTGGCAGTTGTGGTTATCTCATCAGAACTCCCGGAGGTTATGGGTGTCAGTGACCGGATCCTGATCATGCGGGAAGGAACGATCACAGGAGAGGTTTCACAGAAAGAAGCAAGTGAAGAGCTGCTGGCCAAATATGCAATGAAGGGAGACGTTCTGCCATGAGTACAGATACAGCGAAAAAAACATCTTTTAACTGGAAAAACTATACTTCCATGATCGGTCTTGTCGGCCTGATTATCCTGTCAATCATTCTGAGCCGCACCTTCCTGATGCCGGTCAATATTATGAACATTCTGAAACAGGTCGCTGTACCGGCGCTGCTGGCAGTCGGCATGACATTTGTCATCATTTCAGGCGGAATTGATCTGTCAGTCGGAAGTTTTGTCGCACTCTCAGGTGTTCTGTTCGCGATGCTGGGTCTGAAAATCGGATATATTCCGTCCGCAATCGTGATGGTACTGGGCGGCTGCCTGGTCGGTTTTATTTACGGACTTCTGATCACGAAGCTGAATGTTCCGCCATTTATTGCGACTCTGGCAGGCCAGACAATCGCCAAAGGTGCTGCGCTTGTTATCACACGAAGTGCAGCGGTGGCAATTCCGAATGCAGGTGTTAATGCACTCGGAAGCGGAAACTTTCCGGCGATCCCGGTTCTGGTGATTCTGGTTGCAGGATTTGCTTATCTCGCATATTCTATGATTCGCACAGAGAAACAGCACTACGGAAAAGTCAGCGGCGGCACGGTCGGCAAGATCGCTGCATTTGTTCTGATCATCATCTATCTTGCTTATCTGATGTTCCAGACCAAGGGCCTGTCCTACATCGTAACGATTTCTGTTCTGCTGGTTGTATTCTTTACGATCGTACTGAACCGTTCAATTTTCGGCCGCAACGTCTACGCGATTGGAGGAAATGTCAACAGCGCGAGACTTGCTGGTGTCAATGTAACAAATAATATTATCGGCATTTACGTCATGTGCTCCGGTCTCGCATGCTTCGGCGGCGTCCTGACTGCAGCAAGACTCGGTGCCGGCACTCCGCAGGTCGGCACTAACTGGGAGCTCGACGCAATCGCTGCAGTAGTCATCGGCGGAACCAGCATGGCAGGCGGCGCCGGCAAGCTTACCGGAACCGTCGTCGGCGTACTTCTGATGGGTGTCCTGAACAACCTGCTGTCCCTGATGAACGTGGCGGCAGAGGCGCAGATGATCTTCAAGGGACTGATCATTCTGGCAGCGGTTGTCATTGATGCGACGACTTCCAAGAAGAAATAATAAAAACGATATTATAATTGGAAAAGGATCGCGGCTTTTCGAGCTGGTGATCCTTTTTTTTGAAATGATCCAGCTGTTTCTTATTTTGGTTTGGCTTTTTTGAAACAACGGTATTTGACAAAACGGACAAAGAAATGTAAACTAATATATATCCAATACTAATATATTAGCGTGCTTAATGTAGAATCAGAGGATTACAAATGGCAAGAACTAAAGCAAGCAGACAGAAAGTAGATGTATACCGTTTAATCAAGGATCAGATCCAGTTTCTGGAGCTGATGCCGGGACAGACGATCAAAGAGAGTGAGATGATTGAGCAGCTGGGTGTCAGCCGCACGCCGATCAGAGAGGCACTGATCCGGCTTTCCGGAGAGTATCTGATCGATATCTATCCACAGCGCGGAACTTATGTAGCACTGATTAATTTCGGGATTGCACGTGAGTGCGCCTATATGCGGCATATTCTCGATACGGAGGTCTGTGTGGAGCTGTGCCGTCAGAAGGCGAATCTCACAGATGCACTGGAAGACAGTCTGTTCTTCATGCAGAAAGCAGTCAACAAAAAGGATGTAATAGAGTATATCCGCAATGACAATGAATTCCACCGGACAATTTTCCGCACGGCAGGACACGAGATGACCTGGGAGATTATTTCGGATTCCCGCGCACACTATAACCGTGTGCTGACGCTGGATCTTCGAAGAGAAGGAATTCTTGAAAAATCGCTAAATGAACACCGGCAGATGGTGGAACTGATCAGGACAGGCAAAGAGAAAGACCTGCTGAAGCTACTGGATATACATCATGATTACACACATATGTCAGATCGTGAAAAGGAGATCAGAGCAGCATTCCCGGCGTATTTTGAAAATGAATGATGAAGCGAGTGAAAAACCCTGGTGATCTGCCGGGGTTTTTCGCACTTTCTTTTGAAAATATGTATCAAACAGTATTTACAAATGCAATGCATTACGTTAGAATAACAGTAACAGATATATTAGTATATAAATGCTTTTAAGGAGAGAAAAATGGAAGTTTTAAAAGTAACAAATCCTATGACAAATGAACTTCTGGCAGAACTGGAGCTTTCCTCTTCAGAGCAGGTGCAGAAGATGGTAGACCGCGCTGTGGCGGCGCAGGAGATGTGGGCGGGTACGCCGCTGTATGATCGCGCTGCATACCTCTATCGAATGGCTGATGCTATGGAAGCTGATCAGGAAGCAATCGCACAGCTGATGGCAAAGGATATGGCAAAGCCGATCCTGCAGGCTCGGGTTGAGGCAGAGGACGGTATCAAGCTGCTCCGTGCGGCAGCGGAGCGCGCAAAGCACCTTTACGGAGAGGTTATTTCCGACAGCGGTCCCGGTTTTGACGGAGACCTGGTATTTACAAAACGCGAGCCGCTCGGGACGATTGCCTGCATCATTCCGTTTAATTATCCGACTGAACTGACATTCCAGAAGGTTGCGCCGGCACTGGTAATGGGAAATACCGTACTGGTTAAGGCACCGAGTTCCAATCCGCTCGTTGTGATGTCCTTTGCGAAATACGCCGCAGAGGCAGGATTTCCTGAAGGTGTTCTGCAGTTTTTTGTATCCGGCAGAGAAGCGGTCAACGAGAAAATCCTGGCAAATCCGCAGATCGATGCAGTCAGCCTGACCGGCAGTACGGCGGCAGGAAAGCAGATGGTAAAAGCAGGTGCAGACACGCTGAAGCGGATGTTCCTGGAGCTGGGAGGAAATGACGCACTGGTGATCTTTGATGATACCGACCTGGAGAAGGTACTGGATGAAATGGTTGCGGCGCGCATGGAGAACAATGGACAGGTCTGCTGCTCATCTAAACGATTTGTTGTCCAGAAAGGAATCTATGATAAAGTTTGTGAGGGCATTGCAGCGCGGCTCGATGCACTAAAGCGAGGTTTTGCTCTTGAGGAAGACGCTGATGTGACCTGTCTTGTGACGGAACAGGCTGCCATCACTGTAGAAGGACAGATTCAGAAAACAATTGAGCAGGGTGCCCGCCTTGTGACAGGCGGCACCAGATCCGGAGCACGTATTGAGCCAACCGTTCTGGCAGATGTGACACCGGACATGGACATTGCCTCAAATATGGAAGTATTTGGTCCTGTGTATCCGCTGATTCCATTTGAGACAGAAGATGAGGCAATTGCAATTGCAAACAACTCCATCTATGGACTTTCCTCAGGTGTTATGAGCGGAGATCTGCAACGCGCATTTCGTGTGGCTTCGAAACTAAAGGCCGGCGGCGCCGTCATCAACGGAACCGGTCTCTACCGGCATCTGGATCAGCCGTTCGGCGGCTATAAGCAGAGCGGACTCGGACGGGAGGGGATTAGCATTTCACTCGAAGAGTTCAGTCACATTAAAGTATATGTGATGAAGGGAGCGTTCTGCTGATCGGAATCAGCTACGATGAAAAAGAAATGACACATACCTGCTGGATTGAGCAGGCATGTAAATAGACTCGCACGTGGCTTCCAGAAAGCGGATGTGGGCGATTGAACATCGGTTAGACCCGGCCTGTTATTCTGTAATCACAAAAGAAAACAACGAAATTGCAAAAAAAATCTTGGGTCCCTAATGGGTCCCTTGGGCTTGTGATGATGTGGAAACCCGCATAAAATAAGGGTTTTTCGACTCTCAATCCACTTCGAGTCCCCCCTCGCTATCCAAAAGGATCCCTTTTGAGGGATTCTTTTTTGCGTTTGCGCGCCATGGGCGCGCTCTAACGGGTGAAAGTCCCGAGTACGCGTAGGCAACGACGAAGTACATAGCTGAACAGCAAGGGTGTCCATCGTGAGG
>JAFRGW010000014.1 GCA_017433615.1 Eubacterium sp. | reverse complement strand
ACTCTTTGCTCATTCCTATGCCTGTATCGGCTATTGTGAAGCGCAGAGTCGACTGTTTCTCAAACTTTGCGATACTTTCGACCGTGAGATCCACCTTATTCCCGGGACAATCCCCCTTTTTTCTTCTTCATGATTCTATTATAGCGATACTCGGAGCGGAAAAAAGAAAATGACAGCGGTTGCTGTCATCCTCTGCATACTTCAACGAAATGTCTGAACAGAGTCATGCTGGCATCATCGGATGCGGCGGTGAACTCCGGATGCCACTGGACACCGAATACATAGCGGTATCCCGGCAGATAGGCCCCTTCCACCAGTCCGTCATCGCTCCTGGCCATAATCACCAGATTCCTGGCAGGATCCTTGATGCCCTGATGGTGCACACTGTTGACCATCAGTCTTTCCTGCGGGATCAGTTCGGCCAGCGGTGTTCCGGCAACAATATTGACGGCATGGGACAATTCACTGAACGGCGGCTGCTGACGATGTATGACTTCCCTGCCAAGCTGGCTTGGCAGGTCCTGGTACAGGGTTCCGCCAAGAACGACATTCAGCAGCTGCAGACCGCGGCAGAAGCCGAAGACCGGCTTGTCAAGTTCCATCATCTTTTTCAGCAGAGCAATTTCCGCATCGTCTCTGGCCGGTGTTGTCTGACCGCAGCACGGAAGCTTTTCCTCACCATACAGGGATGGCTCCAGATCCGGTGCACCCGGCATCAGAAGCCCGTCAATCAGCCCGGCACTGCGCTCTGTAATCTCCGGATCGGCACAGACCGGCAGAAGAACCGGTACGGCTCCGGCTGCCAGCAATGCCTGCATGCACTGCTGTACGACATAGTATGTGTTGTCATCATCATCAATCATTGGAATAATACCGATAACTGGTTTCATAAAAAGCCTCCTGATTTAATACAATACACGAATAATAAAAAAGAGACAACTCATTCGAGCTGTCTCTATGTCATTCAGCGGACTTTGTCCTTCAGGCTCTTGGAGGCCTTGAATCCGGGTACCTTTGTGGCGTTGATTTCGATCGCTTCCTTGGTCTGCGGATTGATACCGGTCCGGGATGCTCTTGTCTTGACTTCAAATCTGCCAAAACCGGTAATGTCGACCCGTTCACCTTTGATCAGTGCATCAGTGATTGTATCAAATACAAGATCAAGGATTTCTGCGGATTCTTTCTTGGTAAGATCATGCTTTTCTGCAATGATCTCAGAGATGAATTTTTTGTTGATACTGTCCATGTATGATTCCTCCGTTCAGACAATTTCCTGGTCACAGACAGACACTTCAGAAATCATTTTTTCCATGATTTCATCTACATCTGCCCGGCTGAGATTTTTGACTCCGGCTGCATTATGGTGACCGCCGCCCCCGTATTGTCTAGCGATCGAGTTGACCGCAATATATTTTGAGCGCAGCGATCCGTCATATCTGTCATCATCCTGATCTTCATGCTGGGTGAAAATGGCCCAGGTCTGAAATTCCCTGACGTGCCCAAGTTCATCAATGAAATTTCTTGCTTCCGAGCCCGTCATTTGCCAGTCAAGCAGGTCCTGACGGTTCAGAATAACGCAGGCAGAAGATTCCTTGATTATAACAGAACGGCGGATGAAGCCGGAGAAGTTGAATTCATGCAGAGTCTGATCGAAAAGCTCACGGTTCAGTTCCGGAATATGTATTCCTTTGGAAGCCAGCCACGAAGCCGCCGCCAGAGTTGAAGCAGTTGTATTTGCTGTCCGGAAACAGAGTGTATCGGTCAGCAGGCCGCGGTAAAGACATTCCGCAGTCCGCAGGGATACGTTGTACTCAGGTTCCAGTGCCGCAAACAGGTGGGCAAGAATTTCACAGACTGCAGCCGCCTTTTCATCGACATAACGAAGATCCCCGAAAGGTTCGTGATCCGGATGGTGATCAATTTTGATCCGGAAAGCAGCCAGGGCAAACCGGGCGTCGTCAACCCTGTCCTGACCGGCCGTATCCAGAATGACCGCTGTACTGCGCCGGATAATATCATCTTCCGCCCTATCACTGACCGGAAAATCACCCTGAATCCCCTGCTCACAACCCAATGCCAGAACAGTCTTTTCCGGGAAGTTTTCCTGCAGCCAGTATTTCAATCCGAACTGGGCGCCCAGGGCATCGCAGTCAGGCCGCTGATGACGGAAAATTGTGATAATATCAGCCGCTTTCAATTGTTCCGCAATCTGTGTTCCTGTCATCTTACAGACCAAGCAGACGGACTGTATCGCGGGCAATCATCAGTTCTTCGTTGGTTGGGACAATCCAGACGGCAATCTTGGAATCCGGCTTGGAAATCAGGCATTCCTTACCGTGAATCTTGTTGTTGAGATCATAGTCAATGCTCAGGCCCATGCCCTCTTCAAGGTGCTTCAGAACACGCTCACGCATGAAGACATCGTTTTCACCGAGACCGGCCGTAAAGGCGATGGCATCAACATGGCCGAGTTCCATGTAGTAACCGCCGACAACGTTGACAACCCGGTTGCGGTACAGGTCAGTTGTCAGGATGGCGCGTTCATTGCCTTCGTTTACGGCAGCCTGGATGTCACGGGCGTCACTGGAAATACCTGATACACCGAGCATGCCGGACTTCTTGTTCAGATAGTCATCCATTTCTGCCGGTGTGCAGCCGAGCTT